>DATHUZ010000230.1:0-2467 GCA_035461725.1 Anaerolineae bacterium | reverse complement strand
CCTCTACTATCTGATCAGCGTGCGGAGGCGCGTGAACGGCGACGAGCTGAACGGCGGGTTCCAGGGCGGCGCGCCGGGCTCGAACGGCATACCGGACGAAGGGGTGTTGATCGAGCGTGTCGAAGAGGGCGCGAGCCAGGTGGTAACGGTGATCGGCAACCCCACACGCGACGATCTGTGGCATGGGGGTGACGCGTACAACAGTGTGGCGGACGGCATCGAGATCCTGGTGATCGAGATCGACGCCGACAACTACCAGGTGTACGTCAGGTACGACCAGGAGGCGTCGATGCAGCCGGACGTGATGCTCTACCCGTGGACGTCGCCCCCGGGCAACACGTGGGAGACGACGGATATCTGGATCGACAGCCCGATCAACGGCTACAACGCCTACCGCTATGGCACGTGGAACGATCTGGATGGCAACCCGGTGCCACGCGGCAACGGCGACGACCCGGCGGTGGGGCTGGTGAACCGCCTTTACGCCAGGGTGCGCAACGTGGGCGGGGCACCCGCCACGAACGTAGTGGTGAACTTTGAGATCACGGATCCACCCGGCCTGGGCATCGCCGGGGCGAGTGGCTGGGCATCGCTCGGCACGGTGACGCCGGCCGAGTTTCCGGACCTGGCGAACATCGACCCGGGCGAGTTCGTGGACGTGTTCATCGAGTGGACGCCCGACTTTGATCCGCCGGAAGGGGGGACGGAAGGCGAGACCTTTGCGTTCCACACCTGCCTGCGCGTGACGCTCGATCCGGTGGCCGGCGAGACGGTGCTCGGCAACCAGGACGGCGACATGGAGCAGGAGAACATCTTTTACTTTGAGGTGCCCGAAGGGCCGGGCGCCGGCGCCGCCTACGACGCGGTGATCCATCTACGCAACGACGACCTGGCGGAGGCACGCTTCTTTATCCTCGACTGGGAGTCGAACCTGCCCGCTGGCTGGATGGTGGACGTGAACGGCGGCGATCTGGGCCTGGAGCTGGGCCCGGGTGAGCTGCGCGATGTTCCGATCATGATCGTCCCCGACCCCGCCTATACGGGCACCCTTGGCGTGGTGGGCGCGGTGGAGGTGCGTGCCTCGTGGCAGGATCTGCTGGTGAGCGACCTCAATCCGGACGACCAACACCCGGTGTTTGAAGAGCTGGGCGGCGTCGTGGTGCAGGCAGCGTATCAACAAGAGACCAAGCTGAACTGCGTGGTGCGCGAGACGGGCCAGGGGCAGTTCTACGTGCGCTGCGAGCTGGGCGGCACCGACGGATACTATGACCCGCAAAACCCGTTCGCGATCCTGATCCAGGCACTGGGGCGCGATCCACTGGGGCTGCGCGTCTTTCTTCCCGACATCTCGCTGCTGTTGAGGGTCGGAGCCGACGGTGTGGCAGAGGGAACGCTGCAACTGCCACCGGACCACGGCGTGGTCGAGATAGTGGGCCTGTTCGCGGGCACCGAGTTTTTGACCAGCGCCGCAAGTGGCTACCGGCCGCTGGCGCCGCACATGATCTATCTGCCGCTGGTGGTGCGTGGTGGCACGCCATAGATCGAGGGCAAGTCGCGCTCGAGGGCGACGTACGGGTAAAGCACGCAGGTGCTCACCAAGAGAGAAGATAGGCTAAAAAGTGCCCGGCGCTCTGCATGGCTTGATGCGTGCAGAGCGCCGGACAGAACGAAAGGGACAATCATGGCACGAGCGAAACATGGAACCGGGACAGGGCGGTCACGTGCGCTGATCCGCGAGCGACGCGAGGCACAGCGCAGGCGACAGACCTGGACGGCTATTGCGGTGGGCGCCGTCGTGGTGGTGGCATTGGCGCTGCTGTTTGGACTGAACGTACTGCGCGCGGCGAACCTGCCGGGCGAACGGCTGTCCGATCTTGGGAACCTTCACATCGACGAGGGCACCCGATCGCCGATCGCCTACAACTCGACGCCGCCGACGTCGGGCCCACATTATCCGAGCCTGGCAGAGTGGGGAGTGCACGACGAGACCTTGCCCGACGAGCTGGTGGTGCACAACCTGGAGGATGGCGGCGTGGGGGTGTGGTACAACTGCCCGGAGGGCTGCCCTGAGCTGGTGGACCAGCTCGCCGAGGTAGTGGGCCAGTACGACGAAGGGGTGCTGATGGCACCGTATCCGGGGATGGACACGCGCATCGCGCTCACCGCGTGGACGCGCATCGACCGATTCGAGGCGTTCGACGAGGAACGGGTGGCGGACTTTATCGAGGCGTACCTGGGCACCGATCACCACGAGAGGCCGTAGAAAGCGACGATCCGCCGGGGCACAGCCCCGGCAGACGGCTGCGAGGAGCGGGTTACCCCCGTTGAGAAACCTCCGTCTGGCACGATAAGCCTGCTTGTATAGCCATCGACCGGCCCGCCGGCGGCACGGTTCGCCCTGTCAGCGCGGCGGCCAGGCTGTAGACTGACCGGGCTCGACGAGAGCCGCCCGATGCCCGGCTTTATC
>DATHUZ010000229.1:0-2907 GCA_035461725.1 Anaerolineae bacterium | reverse complement strand
GAGCTCCCCAAGCTCCGCCCCAGGCGACACGGGATGCTGTTCGGCAAATCCGGGCGGCTGTCGATCTGGGCGTGACATTTTTCGACACAGCGGATAACTATGGCCAGGGTCTGAGTGAGCGCGTCCTGGGTGAAGCCCTGCGAGGTCGCCGAGATGCCGTCGTGGTGGCGACCAAGTTCGGGGAAGATCCAATGCCGGATCAGGAGGATCCCTGGTCTCTGGATGCCGCTTGTGTCGAGCGGAAATGCGAAGCCAGCCTACGTCACCTGGGGGTCGAGTGCCTGGACCTGTACCTGCTGCACCGCCGCGATTACCCGTTGGAGCGAGCACCGGCGTTGATGGGTGCGCTTGAGGATCTGGTGCGTGCCGGCAAGATCCGCTACTACGGCTGGAGTACGGACGATGTCGAAAGGGCCAGGCTTTTCGCGCGCGGAGAACACTGCATCGCCATCGAACATCGCCTGAACGTGTTCAATGATAGTGCCGCCATGCTGGATCTATGCCGAGAAGAGGATCTGGCCAGTCTGAACCGCGTTCCATTGCTGATGGGTGTGCTCACGGGGCGTTGGTCGCCCGGGACAAAGCTGGAGAAGAGTGATCCCCGGGCGCAGTGGTTTGAGCAGGAGCAATTCCTGAAGGTGCTGGCCTGCGCGCAGCAGATGGAGCCTTTTCTGACCAGCGACGGTCGTTCGGTTGTGCAAGGGGCGTTGGGGTGGATATGGGCGCGCTCGCCTTTGGCGATTCCGCTGCCAGGTTTTCGTACCATGGAGCAGATGCAGGCATTGGTGCAGGCGCTGCAATTCGGGCCTCTCTCTTTGGAGGCTATGCAGGCTATCGCAGAACAGGTGAAAAGCGCGGGGATATGAGCTGCTTGCCCCCGACCTGTGGAGGAAACATGCGCTGGTCAAGACGTTGGTGGTGGTTTATCCCTGTCGTCATCCTGCTCGTCGCCGTGGGCGGCTTTTTGATCTGGGCGTACACACCGGCCGCGCCCATGCTCGAGGCCGAGTTGGCCCTCGTATCCGACCCGGAGGTGACCGTCGAGACGGAGCCGTGGATCCTGTTCCGGCCGGCCGCCCGCCCGCCGGCCGCCGGTCTGATCTTCTACCCCGGCGGCCGCGTCGACCCGCGCGCCTACGCCCCGCCGGCGCGCATGATTGCTGCCGAGGGCTACCTCGTCGTCGTGCCCATGCCCCTCAACCTGGCCGTGATCGACGCGGCTGCGGCCGAGGACGTCATCGCGGCCTTTCCCGAGGTGCACGCCTGGACCGTCGGCGGCCACTCGCTGGGCGGCGCGATGGCGGCGCAGTTTGCCGACGAACACCCCGACGCGGTCGATGGACTGGTGCTGTGGGCTGCGTACCCACCGGGCGGCGCCGACCTGTCGGGGCGCGGCCTGGTCGTGACGTCGATCTATGGCACACTGGACGGGCTGGCGCCGCCCGATGAGGTGCTCGCGGCCCGGCCCCTGCTTCCGCCCGGCACGGCCTGGGTGCCCATCGAGGGCGGCAACCACGCGCAGTTCGGCTCGTACGGCCCCCAGTCGGGCGACAACGATGCAGCCATCACGCGCGAGATGCAGCAGGCTCAAGCCGTTGCCGCCACTGTAGAGCTGCTGCGCGCGATCGCGCCCAATTGATCACATACACGAGGTTGCACCCATGAAAAGGATCGTCCGTATTCTGGTTGTCATCGTCCTCTTGCTTCTCCTCGCCGCCTGCCTCCTCCCCTTCCTGATCCCCATCCCCACCCTCGACACCGTCCCACGTGCCGACCTGGCGTATGAGGAGAGTCACTTTGTCGACGTGAACGGGATCGAGGTGCACTATACCATCACCGGCGAGGGCCAGCCGGCCTTCGTCCTGCTCCATGGGTTTCTCGCCAGCACCTTTTCCTGGCGCGAGGTGGTCGATCCGCTGGCCGCGTATGGCACCGTGGTGGCCTATGACCGGCCGGGCTATGGCCTCACCGAGCGGCCCATGTCCGGCGAGTGGGCCATTGACAATCCCTACGCCACCGCGTCCCAGCCTGATCTCCTCGTCGGCCTGATGGACGAGCTTGGCATCGAGCGCGCCATCCTCGTCGGTAATTCTGCCGGCGGCACCGTGGCGGCACTGACCGCGCTCGATTACCCAGAGCGAGTAGAGGCGCTCGTGCTGGTCGACCCGGCGATCTATACGGGCGGAGGGCGCTTTCCGCGCTGGGTGGTGCCGCTGCTGCGCACGCCCCAGGCGCGGCGTGTCGGGCCGTGGCTGGTGCGCTCCGTGCAGCAGTGGGGGATGGAGTTTGGCAAGTCGGCGTGGCACGACCCGTCGAGACTGACCCCCGAGGTGTGGGAAGGGTACACTCGCCCGCTGCGCGCGGAGAACTGGGATCGGGCGCTGTGGGAGATCCTGATCGCCGGCGGCTCAATCCGCCTCGACGAGCGGCTCGACGAGTTGCGGATGCATGTGCTGGTGGTGACCGGCGACGACGACCGCATCGTGCCGACCGCTGACAGTGTGCGCCTTGCCGGCGAGCTGTCTGACGCCGAGCTGGCCGTCATTCCCGAGTGCGGTCACGTGCCGCACGAGGAGTGTCCGGCGCCCTTTATGGAAGCGGTGGAGGCGTTCCTGGTGGGACGGGACCTGGATCGGTAACTCGGGCACGCGGCAGCGTGAACCAGAACGTGCTGCCCGCTCCCGGCCGGCTGTCGACGCCCACCTCTCCACCCAGCTTGTGGACGATGCGCTGCACAATCGACAGGCCGAGCCCGTGGCCTTCGATGGAGCGCTCGTTCTCCGGCAGGCGCGAGAACTCGACAAAGAGCTTTTCCTGTTGCTTGGGTGAGATGCCTGGCCCGTGGTCGCGCACCCAGAAGCGCACGAAAGGGGCTGTTGGGTCGGGGTTGAAGCCGATCTCCACCCG
>DATHUZ010000228.1:0-3574 GCA_035461725.1 Anaerolineae bacterium | reverse complement strand
CCTGGGGTACAGGGGTTCGCCCCTCGGGTACAGGGGTTCGCCCCTCGGGTACGGGGGTTCGCCCCTGGGGTACAGGGGTCCTCCGCCGAAAATCTTGTCCCAGTCGAAATCGCCCGGCTTGAGCATCGCGCCGGCTTCGTTGCAGCGGTTGTAGAACACCACCGGCGCGCGCACGCCCTGGCCGCGGTCACTGTACACGGTGGCCATGTTCGGGCCGGTCACGCCATTGTGCTCGAAATGCTTGTAGAAGGGGGTGACGCCCATGGCCCGCACGCGCTCGGCGATCAGCGCGCCGATCGGATAATCCACCATGGCGGTGACGATGCCTGTCTTTAACCCAAAACAGTCGGACAGGTTCGCGGCGACGTTGAACTCGCCGCCGCTCACGTGAATGTCGCAGTGGGTGGCCTTGCGAAAGGGGATGACCCCCGGGTCCAGGCGGTGGACCAGTGCGCCGAGCGACACCAGGTCGAGTGCGCCGGGCTGGTCGGGGTATGACTTGATGTTCAACCCGTAACTCATTGTCCGCTCCTCACTTTGTATAGCTTTTCGCCGGCCCTGGCCACGTAGAGGATGCCTTCGTCCTCGCGGTTTTGCCATTCGGCCGGATCGATGCCGGCAGGGTCCATGTAGCCCAGGTTCAGCCGGGCACAATCCTCGGGCGGGATCTTGGTCGCCAGCGTGACCTTGACATTCGGCTTCTCGATACCGCCGTCCATCACGCCCGAGCCACAAACATGCGTGCTGTGCGCCAGCACGCCCAGCGGCACGTGTTTGTAGCGATCCCAGTCTCCCAAAAAGTAGGACAGGACGTGGTAGCCCACCTCGTAGATATATTTCCCGTGCACGGGGCTGACCACCTCCAGGTGCGGCGCATAGATTACCACCTCGCCCCCCACCTCGGCGACCGGCTCTATCTTGTACATGCACTTGCCGGCGGTCCAGAGCTCGTCGTACATCGGCGGGCAGCAGGACAGCACGCGCCGGTACGGACGATCGGACCACTGGATGTGCCGCGCGGACGATACGTCGGCGGCCGCGCTCCAGGTATCGTACACGTCGCCGATGAGGACACCTGCCAGGTCGTGCCCTTCTACGATCAGCGCCACCAGGGTGGACGGCGTCTGTAGGCGCTGCGCCGCTGCATCAATCATGGCCCGCACCGGCGTATCCTTGATCCCGATCGTGCCGACTACCGTGGCGAGCGCGCCCAGCCAGTGGGTGGCGTTGATCATATCTGGCCCAGAGATGCCCGGGAAAAAGTATTTGGCGCCGCCGGAAAAGCCGACCACCTCGTGCGGGAACGTCGGCCCGACGATGATAATGTGATCGTGCTCCAGCACGGCCTTGTTGATGCGGATGTCGACCTCGTCGGGCAGCGACGGATGCCAGTTCACCCCGGCGAGCGACTTGATCTCGTCCTTGTCCAGCAGACCGAGGGAGATCAGGGCCGCGGGGTTATCCCACGCGTGGTTGAGCAGCCCGACGTGCCTGAACGTCGTCGCGCGCTCTTGCGCCGTGATGCCCACCAGGTGGTTCAGCCCCTCTTCCGAGTAGCCAGGGTGCGTCCCCAGCGCGACCATGAAATTCACCTCGCGCGCGTCGTGCAGCACTTGCACCACCATCCGGAATAGCTCCGGCAGCGGCAGCGAGCGCGTGTGGTCGGGGATCAGCACCAATACCTTCTGCCCCGCGAACCGGCCTCCCAGCCCCTTCGCCAGAACCTGCATGATGGCTTCCTCGGTCAGAAGCCCCGTTTCTGCAATTGCCTGAGCAACAACCATCTGTTTCGCTCCTTCTTCCGACCGAGCCCGGCCACCTCTACCCCGGGCGTGCCCTCGGCCGGGCCGAGCTCCCAATCCAAAATCCAAAATCTAAAATCGTCAGACTCCGGCATAGGCCGAGAAACCACCATCTACCGGCACGGTGATGCCTGTCACAAACCCGGAGGCCGGTGACAGCAGCCAGAGCACCGTACCCAGCAGGTCTTCAGGCAGGCCAAAGCGGCCCTGCGGTGTGTGGTCGATCACCTTCTGGCCTCGCGCGGTCCATCCGCCCGTTTCCTGGTCGACCAACAGGAACCGGTTCTGCTCGCCGATGAAAAAGCCGGGAGCGATGGCATTCACCCGGATCTGGCCGGAATAGTTCTGGGCCATGTGCACGGCCAGCCACGCGGTAAAGTTGGTGACCGCAGCCTTGGACGCCGAGTAGGCTGCGATGTTGGTCAGCGGCCGGAAGGCGTTCATCGACGAATAGTTGAGGATCACCCCTTCGCCGGTCTCGACCATCTGCCTGCCCAGGACCTGGCAGGGCATGATCGTGCCCAGCAGGTTCAGGTCGAGCACAAAGCGCATCCCTTCCTCGGGAATGTCGAAAAAGCTCATCTGCGGGCTGACCGTCGCCTTGGGGCTGTTGCCGCCGGCGGCGTTGACCAGGCCGTAGAGTGGGCCAAAGCCCTCTTTGATCGCGGCACCGGCCGCCAGCAGGCTGTCGCGGCTCATGACATTGACCTCGACTGCGTCCACCAGGTCCGCGCGTTCTCCCAGGCGTTCCTTGATTGCCGGAACCCCTCCCAGCCTCAGATCGAGGATCATGACGTTTGCGCCGCAGCCGGCCAGCGCGACGACCACGTCGCTCCCCAGCGCGCCTGCGCCGCCTGTCACCGCAAAGGTCTTGCCGGTAAAATCATACATTGCCATCAAATCGTCACGATTCATCGATCGGCCTCCTTTCAACTGATTGTTTCTTGTCCCTCACAGCTTGTACGTGCGCCTGGCCAGCCCATTCGCCATATCGGGCGCCATGTCGCGGGCATCTTGCACGTCGATCATCCCGCGCACGACCAACCCGGCCAACCAGTTGGCCGACGCCCGGCGCCAGACATCGTGCCGAGCCGGGATCGAGACAAAGGCGCGCGTGTCGTCGTTGAAGCCGGCCGTGTTGTACAGCCCGGCCGTCTCTATCACCTGGTTAAAGTAACGCGCGATGCCGTTCACGCTGTCGTGGAACCACCAGGGTGGACCAAGCTTGATCGCCGGATAGTGACCGGCAAGCGGTGCCAGCTCGCGGGAGTAGCCCGTCTCGTCCAGCGTGAAGAGGAGCAGCGTGAGGCGCGGGTCGCTGCCAAAACGGTCGAGCAGTGGTTTTAGATTGTGCACCCATTCCGTCGCCACGGGGATGTCGGCCCCCTTGTCGGCGCCAAACTTTTCGAACACGAGCGGGTTGTGGTTGCGGTAGGAGCCGGCGTGCATCTGCATCACCAGGCCGTCCTCGACGCTCATGCGCGCCAGCTCGATCATCATGTGCGAGGTAAAGCGCCGTGCGTCCTCGGACGTCGCCTGGCCCGCCAGTGCCCGGCTAAAAATCGCTTCGGCCGTTTGAGGCGACAGCGCCTCAGTGTAGGGTGTCTCGACGCCGCTGTCGGTGGCCGTGGCGCCCATGCTCTGAAAGTAGGCCCGCCGCTCCTCGATGGCCGCGATCAACCCCTGGACGGTGCTGATCTCGCGGCCGACGGCGGCGCCGAGTGCGTCGAGATTCGAGCGCCAGCCGGGCGCGAGGAGGTTGGTCACCGCGT
>DATHUZ010000227.1:0-5044 GCA_035461725.1 Anaerolineae bacterium | reverse complement strand
TGGTCAAAGAGGATGTGACCGGGGGCGAGGAGGAATGGATACTCCTGGCCAGGCGGGGCGGCAGGCACAGCCTCGATCCGGCTCCATGCACGGCGCCGGCTTTCGCCCGCCGGCGGCTGCCATCCTTCGCCCTCGAGTGATTCCTCGTCCAGGTCTTTGTACGCAGGCACCACGCGCCGGATCTCATCCAGCACCTCGGTGGCATCGGGGAAATTCCAGGCCCGGCGCTGCTTGTCATCAGCCAGGTGCCTCGCCACCTCCACCAGGATCTGCCAGTCGGGCAGCGCGTCGCGCGGCGGCAAACGCCGCGCCTCGAGTTTCTGCACGCGGCCGGTCATGTTCGTCAGTGTCCCGTGGGTCTCGGCAAAGCTGGCGCCCGGCAGCACGACGTCGGCCATGGCCGCCGTCTCTGTCAGGAACAGCTCTTGCACTACCAGGAAGGGGACCTGGGCCAGGGCCTGTGCGGCCCCCGGATAATTCCGTGCCGGGTCGGCCCCCATGATCCACATGGCACCCAGCCGTCCTTCGCGAGCAGCGGCCAACATCCCGTCAAAGTCGAGTCCCGAAGCGGACGAAAGCCGGCTTCCCCAAAAGCTCGCCAGCCTGCTGCGCACGTCGCGGCTGCTCAACGACTGCCGCCCGGGCAAGAGGTGGGGCACGGCGCCCATCTCGAGTGCGCCGAGTGTGTTCGCGTCCGACGGCACGAACGCGGCCTGGACGCCGCCAAGCAGCAGAGACAGGTTGGCGATCGCATCGAGGGCCGGCAGCCCACCTTCTGTCGAGGCCTCGCGTGCCTGGTGCCTGTTTCGATTCTGGAGCAGCCACTGAGGGCCGTAGAGGATGATCGGGCGGCGTGCTGCCACCAACAAGCTGGCCGCTTCGGCCAGTGCCTGTGCCGATGTGCCGGCGACGCGTGCCACTTCGGCCGGACGGTAACCGGTCAGCGCGCTCCGCACGTCGTCGACGTTGAACCCGCGGCCCCCAATGCCTTTCCCCCCTGCTTCGAGCACGGCGTGAGCGAGGCCGTTCAGCATGGTCACGCCTGTGCCCGGCCGGTAACCGAGCCATGGGCCCTCGTAGCGCCCCATTTCGACCAACCACGGGTTGGCAACGATCACGCGCGCGCCGTGTCTGAGCACCGCCTTTTTGAGCCAGAGCTCCACCAGCGGCGCCTCCGTGCTCGGATCGAACCCCAGCAGCAGCACAACGTCGGCCTGTTCCAGGGCCGGCAGCGACGAAAGCGGCTCACTGCCGAGTGGTGCCCGATCCAGGTGGTCGACGTTGTTGGTGCCGACGACGCCGCGCATCAGCCGCTGCAAGAGATAGTTTGCCTCGTTGGTCACGTGCGTCGAGCCGACGGCCGCCACCGCGTCGGCACCCGACGTGGTCACGACGGCGCGCAGCCGCTCGCGTATCAGGGCGAGCGCTTCTGCCCACGTGGCGGGCTGGAGCTGTTCACCTCGCCGGACGAGTGGCGTCATCAGCCGGTCCGGGTGGTCGACGAATGCGTGGCCAAAGCGGCCGACGTCGCACAGCCAGGTGTCGTTCACCTGCATGTTTTCGCGTGGCGTCACTCGCCGCAGCGTGTTGTTCTTGACGTGCAGCGTGAGGTTGCAGCCCACCGAGCAGAGTGGACAGACACTTGGCCCATATGCCAGCTCCCAGGGACGCGCCTCGAAGCGGTAAACGCGGCTGGTGAGCGCGCCCACAGGACAGACGTCGATCGTATTGCCCTGCCACTTGCTGCGGATGGGGCGCGAGTTGAACGTTTCGAGGCGCGTGGTGGCACCGCGCCCGAACAGGTCGAGCTCGTGATCGTCGGCCCATTCGTCCAGGAAGCGGATGCAGCGCCAGCAGAGGACGCACCGTTCCTGGTCGAGGACGATAAAGTCACTCAACGGGTAGCGCTTGAGCTTGTGCCGCTTTTCCTCGACATACCGGCTGCGCCCCGGGCCGTCGGCCATGGCCTGATCCTGCAGGGGGCACTCGCCCCCCTTGTCGCAGATGGGGCAGTCGAGCGGGTGGTTTGTCAGCAGGAACTCGATTTGCGCGCGGCGCGCCTCTACCGCTTTGGGCGAGGTCCAGGCACGCACGATCATGCCCTCGCGCACCGGTGTGGTGCACGACGTTTGCAAGCTGACCATGCCTTCGATCTCGACGAGGCATTGGCGACACGCACCGACAGGCACCAGCTTTTCGTGGTGGCAAAAGGTCGGAATGTGGATACCGGCCGCCGTTGCCGCCTCGTACACGGTCGATCCCGCCGGTACCGATATTTCCCGGTCATCTATGGTCAGGTGTACCAATGATTTCTCTGTCATCTACCAGCTCCGCAGTCTAGTGAATCGTGATGCGCAATGTCCATGTATCACGCTTCACGGCTCAACAGACTGGATTCCTCTGTCTCTGGCTCGCCGCGCCCCGGTTCTTCCACAGAGTGGATCTGGTGGGGCTGCGGGATTTGTGTGCCGGCAGGACACCTTCCCTCCGCGATGTGGAACTCGTACTCGTCGCGGAAGCGTTGGATGCTGCTGACTACCGGCCCAATGGCTGCATCGCCCAATGGGCAGAAACTCCTGCCCGCGATATTGCTGCTGATGTCGAGCAGCAGTGGCAGGTCCTCAAGGCGCCCGTGCCCGGCCTCGATGCGCGTCAATATCTTGTACATCCAGTCGGTGCCTTCACGGCACGGGATGCACTTGCCGCACGACTCGTGCCGGTAAAAGCTCGCCAGGCGTTTCGTCAGACGTACGATGCACGTCTGCTCGTTGGCGACGATCACGCCACCCGATCCCAGGCTCGAGCCTGCTTGCGACAGCGACTCGTAGTCGAGGGTCGTCTCCATCGCCACGTCGGCGGGGAGCATCGGCACCGAAGATCCACCGGGGATAATTGCCTTGAGTGGAATGCCATCCTTTGGCCCGCCGCACACGTCTTCGATCAGCTCGCGCATCGGCGTGCCCAGTGGCAGCTCGTACACCCCCGGCCTCTCCACGTGACCCGACACGGAAAAGAGCTTGAGGCCCGGGCTCATCTCGGTGCCCCACTGCCGGTACCACTCGGCACCATTCAACACAATGAGGGGCACGTTGGCGAGTGTCTCGACGTTGTTCACAATCGTCGGCAGCCGGTAGAGTCCCTGGGAGGCAGGGAAGGGCGGCTTGAGCTTGGGGTGACCACGCTTGCCCTCGAGCGACGAGAGGAGCGATGTCTCTTCACCGCAGATGTAGGCGCCTGCTCCACTGATCACACTCATCTCCAGGTTGTAGCCGCTATCCCGGATGTTTTTGCCCAAGAAACCCCATTCGTACGCTTCCTGGATGGCCTGTTCCAGCCGCCTCCGGCCAAGGTCATACTCACCCCGGATGTAGATAAAGGCGTGCGCTGCCTCACAGGCATAGCTCGAGACGGTGATCCCCTCGATCAGCCCGTGTGGGTCCTCCTCAATCAGGACTCTATCCTTGAACGTGCCAGGCTCGCCCTCATCGGCGTTGCACACGAGGTAGCGCGGATACACCCCTTTGGGCAGGAACATCCACTTGCGTCCCGTGGGAAAGCCGGCGCCGCCTCGCCCGCGCAGGCCCGAGTTGAGCACCATCTCGACGACCTCGCGTGGCTCGTGCTCGCGCAGCGCCTTCTCCAGCCCGCGATACCCCCCGCGCTGCACATAAGTCTCTATCTCTGTCCCCCGGGGCACCCCCACATTCCGCAAGAGCACCCGTCGCTGAGGTTTCCAAGTCGGTTGCGACCCCATCATTTGCACCCCATCGTCCGTGGCTGGCAATCCAAGATCCAAAATCTAGAACCCAGAATCATTCACCATACATCCCCGACCATCCCCACGCCCCACGATTGCTGAGGGCATAGAACTCGTCCTCGAGGATGCGCTGGTGCATCTCTTCTTCGTACGCCAGGCGACTGAACATCGCCTGCCCACTCCGGTCCTCAGTCTGATCGGCGAGGGCTCGATACCTGTCGTGTGCCACCTTCTCATTGTCGATGGCAACCGTCAAGATCTCGACTTCGCTGCCAAGGTCACCAACCTCCACACCCGCGGCTTCGCCGGCTCCCCGAAAGGGCTGCACATCCGCCATCGTCCGTGCTTCGTAGCCAATGAACCCCTCACCCTGGTGCAGCGAGTGAGCCAGCTCTGACAGCTTCTGATAATGGTACTGCTCGAATGCCGCCAGCCGGTTGAGCAAATCGCGGCCGCGCGGGTCTTGCACCTGCACCGCGGCCTGCGCATAAAACGCCTGCGCCTTTAGCTCGGCGTCCATCGCGATGTCGAGCGCTTCTTCCAGCCCCAGTTTGCTGCTCATGGCTTCCTTCCTCTTGGCAGGGTGCACGTCACTACGTCGAACCTTACGACAGCCCTGCCAGGATCTCGTCGACCTTTTCTTCTGTCAGGTTCTCATAGTACGTATCGTCGATCTGCATCATCGGTGCCGTGCCGCACGACCCGAGGCACTCAACCTCGAACAGGCTGAACTGACCGTCGGCTGTCGTGCCGCCTGGCAGCACGCCCAGCTTGCCGCCGATGTACTTCAAGATGTGCTCACCGCCGAGCAGGGAGCAAGAGATATTCGTGCACACGTAAACCTTGTGCCGGCCCACAGGTGCCGTGTGGATCAGGGTGTAAAAGCTTGCCACCGAGCCAACAAAGGTCGACGTCAGCCCCATCAGGTCGGCCACCTCGTCGATGGCCTCCACAGGCACCCATCCACCATGGTCCGCCTGGGCCAGGTAGAGCGCCGGCAGCACCGCCGAGCGCGGATCTGGAAACTCGTCCCGCAGTTGGCGGATCTTGGCCTTCGATCCCTCTGTCAGCACGCCCGATTTTGGGTTTTTGATTTCAGACTTCTTATTTTCCAACGTTCATACCCCCAGCTTGCCGGTTGCCCGCCGTTCACTTTTACCCAAAATCCAGAATCCTATCGATCGACCTCACCCAGGGTGATATCGATGCTCCCGATGATGGCCACCATGTCCGAGAAAAAGCTTCCCGGCGGCATCACGCGTACGGCCGAAATGTTCGAGAAGGACG
>DATHUZ010000226.1:0-8622 GCA_035461725.1 Anaerolineae bacterium | reverse complement strand
GGTGCTCGGATTGGCCATCGAGCGCCTGCGCCCAACGGGTGAGCGGAGCCTGACCACGTCGGAATGGCTGCTCTACAACATCCTCGAGCTCAAGTTCCTGCGTGGGCTGCGCGTGCGCGACGTTGCACGGCGCCTGGCTATCAGTGAGTCGGATTTTTATCGGAAGCAGCGCGTGGCGATTTCGGAAGTAGCGCAGGCGCTCGCCGATCTGGAGCGGAATGGGGCGACGGTGGCTGCCACGGACGTAGCGCCGGATAATCGCCTTGACAAGCACGTCTAAGTATCTTATAATTTTAACGATGTGGATGGTGGCGCACAGCGCTGTGCCGGGCAGAGGGGCGTGTTGTGCGGCGAAGGAGGGGTGGAAGGAATGGCGGGTTGGCGGCAGGTGTTGCCGGATGAGAAGGATTGGTGGATGGCGCCGGATGAGGGTTACTGGCAGGCGCTGTTGCAGCAGGGGGAGATTGCCCCGGATGTTGTACCCCCCGTCGATCCCCAAGAGGTTTTTTCTTTTCTCGACACAGATGCAGGCGATTGGGGGCACGTCGAGGGTGGGAGAGAGAATCACGTGAGCGACGCTGCCGACGATGTGTGGCAGCAGGCGGCTACATCGCTCGAGCGCGGTGACGATTTTATACTCTCAATCGTCGGTGCGAACCGCGGCGGCCTGCTCATCGAGTGGAACGGCTTGCAGGGCTTTATCCCGGCTTCGCACCTGATCGAGATCCCACGCAGCCAGGACGCACACCAGCGTGTGCAGGAGCTGGCGCGGCACACCGGCAAGACGGTCACGGTGCGCCTGATCGAGGTCGATCCGGAGCAGAGCCGCCTCGTCTTTTCGGAGCGAGCGGCGATGACGGACTTTTGCTCGCCTGAAGCGGTGTTTGGCAGGCTAACGCCGGGCGTGATCACAAAAGGGCACGTCACGAACCTGACCAGTTTTGGCGCATTCGTCGACCTGGGTGGGGTGGAAGGGCTGATTCACGTATCGGAACTGTCGTGGGACCGGGTGCGCCACCCCACAGACGTGCTGCAGCCAGGGCAGGTGGTGGAAGTGTATGTGTTGGGAGTGAATCCCGACGAAGGGCGCATCGCACTCAGCCTGAAGCGTCTCCGCCCCAATCCGTGGATTGACGTCGAATCGCGTTACTACCCTGGCCAGGTGTTGGCAGGCACCATCACGAACGTCGTGAGCTTTGGTGCTTTTGTGCGGCTGGAGGAGGGGATCGAGGGGCTGATCCACGTGTCGGAGCTGGCCGAGGGGACTTTTCTCCATCCCCGCAACGTGGTGCACGAAGGAGACACCGTGCGCGTGCGCGTGCTGAACATTGACTCTGGCAACCAGCGCCTCGGCCTGAGCTTGAGACAGACACGCGTTTCGTCGATGCAGGTCGAGCTCGACGCCGGAGCATAGCTGGTGACGAAAACAGGGCGTCGCAGCCGCAAGGCGAGCCGCTCGACCGGCCTGAAGGGCAGGTGGACTGACATGCGGCAGCGCCTGGCCTCGTGGCGTGGCTGGCGCCCATGGCACCCTCAGCCTGGGCCGATGCAGCGCGACATCGCAGGGCTGGTGTTGCTCATTGTCGCCACTCTGTCTGTTCTCGGGTTCCTGAATGTCTCTTCTGGTGCCCTCCTGACCTGGTGGGCCGACGCACTGCTCCGCGCGTTCGGCTGGGGTGCCTACCCTATTGCGGCGGGCCTGGCGCTGGCAGGAGTGTGGCTGGTGTGGCCCGCGCTTGGCCACTATTTGCGGATCAAGCCGGCAGTGGCCGTCGGGATCGAGGTGCTGCTACTCACACTTCTCGCGGCAACCCACGCCCCATTGGTGACGCGCGATGGAGTCGACGCCGCATTCCTGGCGGCGAGCGCGGGAAAAGGGGGCGGCTACGTCGGCTGGGCACTGGCGTTGATCCTGATCGAGGGATTGGGCGTGCTCGTCGCGGGCGTGGTGATGGTGGGCTTGTTCACGCTGGCGGTCTATCTGCTGGTATCGCCTGCCTGGGGGGTCATGCACGATCTGGCCCACGAGCAAGCGCGGCGCATGATGGCGCTCGCCAACCGCTTGTGGGCCAGGAGCCAGGGACAGCCTGTGCCGCCTCCGGTCACCGCGCCTCGTTGGTGGGAGGAGGAAACGGAGGCGGGCGAGACGAAGAAAAAGGCGCGGGCCAAGCCCCGCCCCAAAAAGCGCCGGGCTGTGGCGGCAGATGGAAGCCTGCCGGCGCTCGACCTGCTCGACGCGGCTTCGCCCGCGGCGTATGGCGACCAGGACGTGCGGCGCAAGGTGCGGATCATCGAGGACACGCTGTCCAGTTTCAGCGTGCCGGTGAAGGTGGTCGAAGTAAATCAGGGGCCGACGGTGACGCAGTTTGGGCTGGAGCCGGGATACGTCGAAAAGCGCTCATCAGGCGGTGACGTGCGCCAGCAGCGCGTGCGGGTGGCGCGCATTGCAGCGCTGGTGAACGACCTGGCACTCGCCCTGGCCGCTGCGCCCATCCGCATCGAGGCCCCTGTTCCCGGCCGGCCCGTGGTGGGCCTGGAAGTGCCCAACGAGCAGATCTCACTCGTCTCGCTGCGCGGCGTCCTCGAGTCGCCGGCCTTTCGCGAGATCGATTCTCGCCTGGCGATCGCACTCGGCGAAGGTGTTTCGGGACAGGCGGCTGCCGTCGACCTGGCACTCATGCCCCACCTGCTGATCGCCGGTGCTACGGGCTCGGGTAAGAGTGTGTGCATCAATGCTGTCATCTGCAGCCTGCTCATGAACAACACACCTGAGGACCTCAACTTGCTGCTGATCGACCCCAAGATGGTGGAGCTGGTGGGCTATAACGATGTGCCCCACCTCGTCGCGCCGGTGGTGGTGGACGTGGAGCAGGTGGTTGGCGCGCTGTCGTGGGTCACCCGGCAGATGGACACGCGCTACAAAAAGTTTCACGACGCGGGCGCGCGCAACCTGGAGCAGTACAACCAGTTGGTGAACAAACGCAAGGGCGAGGATCCGCTGCCCACGCTGGTGGTGATCATCGACGAGCTGGCCGATATGATGATGGTGGCCCCTGACGAAGTGGAGCGGCACATCTGCCGGCTGGCACAGATGGGGCGGGCCACGGGCATTCACCTGGTGATCGCGACGCAGAGGCCAAGCGTGGACGTGGTGACCGGGTTGATCAAGGCCAACTTTCCGGCACGGATCAGCTTTGCGGTCACGAGCCAGGTTGACTCGCGGGTGATCCTCGATCAGCCGGGGGCGGAGAATTTGTTGGGCCGTGGAGATATGTTATTCATGTCACCGCGGCAGCCGGCAGCGGTTCGCCTGCAGGGCTGTTTTGTGTCGGACAAGGAGATCGAGCGCCTGACGTCCTTTTGGCGCGAGACACACCAGGAGGGAGAGCAGCCGGGGCTTTTTCCACCATGGGCGGGCCTGGAGGAGGAGCAACCGGCCGATGACTTGCTCGGGGAGGCAATCGCGCTGGCAGCGGGACACGAGACGATCTCGACGTCGTTCATCCAACGCAGGCTGCGGATCGGCTACCCGCGTGCCGCACGCATTGTCGAGCAGTTAGAAGAGCACGGGATCGTAGGTCCTGACCGGGGGGGAGGGCAGGGGCGAGAGGTGCTGCTGGACAAGGGGATCGATTTCCAGGAGATCGAAGAGCGGTTGCCCGGCGAGGAACCGCGGGGGAGCTAAGCCATGTCGCACAAAGGAGGAAGCACCATGGAGCGGACGTTTTTCGGCGTGTTCAGTGGGTGCCTGGCATTTTTGTTGGCAGGTGGCGGCATTCTGTTCCTCGGTTGGGTGCTGTGGTGGCTCTGGTCACGGCAGCATCAGGAGGAGGAGGGGACTGCGGTAGAGATCGAGCTCGACGCTGCAGCCGGCGAAAGAGGCGGTGGCATGCCGGGCGGGGTGGAAGAGGAGGCGATTTCGCCTGTCAGGGGAGAGACGCTATTGCCTGAGCCAGAAGAGGCAGAAGCAGCACTACCCGAGCCCGAAGAGGAGGAGCTACTTCCGCAGCCGGAGCAACAGGAAGGAGACATCGCGCCAGCACCGGGGATGATGGTGACCGAGGCGCAGCCTCCGCGATCGATCCCGTTTGCCGAGATCGAAGGTCCGGATGGGGCGGACGACCTGCGTGTCATCGAAGGGATCGGCCCGCGTATCGCCAGCGTGCTGCGGGCAGGCGGCATTCGCACGTTTCGAGATCTCGCCAACGCCGACGTACGGGAAGTCGAAGAGATTCTGAGGGCCGAGGATCCACGGCTCCTGAGGCTGTGCAGGCCTGATACCTGGTCGGAGCAGGCAGCACTCGCGGCTGCGGGCGATTGGGAGGGGCTGGAAGCGCTGACGAACACTCTGAAGGGCGGCAGGCGTGTCTAGGTGGGGGTAGAATTCGCCAGAGTTACAAGCCACGGTATATAATAGGGACAGGCAGCCGGTAAGTGGCGCCCGGGCATCGAGCCCGGGTGTGACCAATCGTAGAGGATTGTGGGAGGTCAAGTTGAGCGGACACAGCAAGTGGTCCACTATCAAGCGCAAAAAGGGCGCAGCAGATGCCAAGCGTGGGCAGATGTTCACCAGGCTTGGCAAAGAGATTGCATTGGCGGCGCGCGAAGGGCCGGACCCGGACATGAATCCAAGGTTGGCACTGGCCATTTACAAGGCCAAAGCGGCCAACATGCCCAAGGATAACATCGAGCGCGCCATCCGGCGTGGGGCAGGTCTCGACAAAGATGCAGCGGCCCTGGAAGAGGTGATGTACGAGGGGTATGGCCCCCACGGGGTCGCCGTGCTGGTTTCGGTGGTTACCGACAACCGAAACCGTGCCCTGGCGGAGGTACGGCGCTGGTTCACCAAGTTGGGGGGCAGCCTCGGAGAAGCGGGCTGCGTCGCGTGGCAATTTGAGCCGATGGCGTATTTTGCGATTGAACCGGACGACAAGGATCCTGATCGGATTTTCGAGATTGCCGTCGAAAGTGGGGCGGACGACGTGACCTTTGGCGACGACCTGATCGAGATCTATGCCGAAGCGGATGCCTTTGCCGATGTACGGGAGGGACTCCAGTCGCACGGCCTCAGGCTGGATTCGGCCGAGATAGTGATGCGTCCCAAGACAACCATTGAGCTGGGCGAGAAGGAAGCGATGCAGAACATGACCCTGATCTCACAGCTTGAGGAGCTGGACGATGTCCAGGACGTCTATTCGAACCTCGACATCTCGGACGCACTGATGGAACGGTTCGAGGCGGAAAGCTAGTGCTCGTGCTGGGTATCGACCCGGGCACGGCCATCACCGGCTACGGGCTGGTGCGCGAGGAGAATGG
Organism: Anaerolineae bacterium; assembly: GCA_035461725.1. Taxonomy (GTDB): domain Bacteria; phylum Chloroflexota; class Anaerolineae; order JAAYZQ01; family JAAYZQ01; genus JAFGIA01. The sequence goes on along the minus strand of DATHUZ010000226.1, from coordinate 3,306 downwards.
GCTGGCGCTGATCGAGTGTGGGGTGATTACCACACCGGCAGGTCAGCCCTTGCAGTTCCGCTTGCAAACGATCTATCACGAGCTGACTACCCTCACCGCGCGCTATCGTCCGGACGTGGGAGCGGTTGAGGAGCTGTTTTTCAGTCGAAATGCGCGCACGGCACTGTCGGTGGGCCACGCGCGCGGCGTAGCGCTCCTCGCGTTGGCAGAGGCAGGGATGCCAATCCACGAGTACAAGCCGCTCGAGGTCAAGCAGGCGATCACCGGCTATGGCGGGGCCGACAAGCAGCAGGTGCAAGAGATGGTGCGCTTGCTGCTGAACCTCAACGCAGCTCCGCAGCCCGACGACGCGGCCGACGCCGTGGCCGTGGCCGTGTGCCACATCCATTCGGCGCGCATGACGAGCCTGATCGCGTCGGCCAGGTAGGAGCAGGGATGATCGCACTTCTCTCAGGCAGGATCGTCTCTACCGGCAAGGACTCGGTGATCGTCGACGTGGGCGGCGTGGGGTTTCGCGTCTTTGTGCCCCAATCGCTGCTCGCCGCCCGGGCTGAAGTTGGCGATGAGCTCGTCCTCCATACCCACTTGCATGTCAGGGAAAATGAGCTGTCGCTGTATGGTCTGGAGACGGAGGACGACCTGAAGTTGTTCCGGCTGCTGCAAACGGTGTCGGGCATTGGCCCACGGGCCGCGCTTTCGATTCTCTCGGCGCTGCCGTCAGATCAACTGCGCCATGCCATCGCGCATGGAGACGAGGCCGCCCTGGCGCATGTGAAGGGCATTGGACCCAAGACGGCCAAAAAGCTGGTGCTGGATCTGAAGGACAAGGTCGAGGCCGTAGAAGGTGGCCTGCCTCCCTCCTTCCCGTCCATCTCGGAAGCAGATGTGGATCTGATCGCCGCACTGACCGGGCTGGGCTACAGCGTTGCCGAAGCCCAGGAGGCGATCCGCCACCTGCCGCGCGGACCCCTTTCCTTCGAGGAAAAAGTGCGGCTGGCGCTGGCGTACTTTGTCTCGTAGCTGCTGTCAGCGCTCGGCGTCGCCGCGGCGAATGACGGTTTTGAGGCGCTTTCTGAAGGCGCTGCGGTCGAGCAAGAGGCGCTTGCCGCACAACTGGCACTTGAGGCCGATGTCGGCCCCGACACGCACCACCCGCCACTCGTAGCTGCCACACGGGTGCGGTTTGCGCAGGCGCACCAGATCGTCTATCTGTATATCGTCTTGGGGCATGGCCAAGCCTCTCCTTACCGTGGCGCCGGCAGCATGGGCAGCGGCGGGCGCACACGACCGCGCGCTGCTTTCAGCACCAACGCCAGCACGTCTGGCCGGTTGGTAATCACCACATCGACCCCCATCCTGACCAGTCGCCACATGTCGCCCGGATCGTCGACGGTCCAGGTATTGATCTGGTAACCGCACCGGCGCGCCCAGCGCACGTAGGCGGGGCTCAGCGTGGTATAGTATGGGTGCATGGCGTTGGGGCGCACGACGTGGCGCAGCCACGCCTGCCTCAACACCGGTGGCATGTCGGGCGCGTAGAGCAGCCCGATCGGGATCGCCGGGTTTCGCCGCCGGACACGCCACAGCGACGCCGGATTGAACGACGAGACGACGACGCGCTCCAGCAGGCCGTTCTCTTCAACCAGGCGCACCACCGCCTCGACGAGGCCCGGATCGCGCAGGCTGGCTATCTTGATCTCGATGTTGAAGAGCAGGCGGCCGGCGACGGCGTCGATCACCTCTTGCAGGGTCGGGATTTGCTCTCCGGCAAAGTCGGGATCGAACCAGCCTCCTGCATCGAGCATCTTGAGCTCGGCGAGCGTGTGATCGCTCACCGGCCCGCTTCCGTTGGTCGTGGCGTCGAGCGTGAAATCGTGAATGACTACGACCTCGCCATCCCTTGTCAGTTGGACGTCGAACTCGATCCCGTCGGCACCCATGTCGGCGGCTAACAGGAACGCGGGCAGGGTGTTTGCCGGTGCCTCGTGGCTGACACCCTGGTGGGCAAAGTTGAGCGGACGGTCAAGATAGAACGACATAACAAGCAGTAACACCCAGAGGGTACCCGGAGCAGCAAGCAGCAAGCATCCTCCCCCTTGCTGCTGGCTGCTGGTCGCTTTTCATCAGGCGGTGGCCCGGGCGGTAGTGCCGACAACCTCGCCGGTTTCCCAGACGACGAGGAGCGGGACGGCATTAAAGATGGAGGAGTAGGTGCCCGACAGCAGGCCGGCGAGGAGCACGGCGACGAACTGCTGCATGGTGGCACCACCGAGCAAGAGCAGGGCGACGAGCACAAAGATAGCGTTGAGCTGGGTGGCAAGCGAGCGGTGGATCGTCTCGAGCAGGCTGCGGTTGACAATCGTCTCGAACGCCTCGCCTCGCCGCCGGGAGATGTTTTCGCGGATGCGGTCAAAGACGACGATTGTGTCCTGTACGCTAAAGCCGATGACGGTCAGCAGTGCGGTGAGAAAGAGCGCATCCGCCTCCCATCCGAGGGCGAGGCTGGCGATGGAAAAGAGGCCAACCGTGACCAGAATGTCGTGGATCATGGCAGCGACAGCACACACGCCATAGCGCAAGGCGTTCGGTACTTTGCGGAAGGCAAAGATGATGAAAAGCAGGATAAAGAGTGCGGCGATGGCCACGGCGATGCCCGCGGCCTGGGTCACCTCGGCACCAACCGACGGTCCCACCGACTCGAAGCGGAGCTCTTCCGCCGGCCCCAGCCTCGACTCGAGCTGCGCGTCCAGGGCCTGCTTGGTCTCGGGGTCAAGCGGCCCGGTGCGGATCAGGACGGTGTTGTCGTCGGCCGTCGTCTGCACCGTCGTGCTCTGATAGCCTTCCTGGACGAACACGTCGCGCACCTCGGCCGGGCGCACCGGTTGATCAAAGCGCAGCTCGATCAGCGCACCGCCTGTAAAGTCGATGCCCAGCCGGAAGGGCGCGCCAACGGCAAAGATGGAGTAGATCATGGCGATCAGGCCAGGGATGATGATGATGGCCGAGACCAGAAAGTACCAGTGCCGCTTCTGTACGATGTTAAACATTTGTCGATCCTCCCTTACCGCCGGCTCACGCGCCCAGCAGGAAACGACTGGTTTCCAGCCTCTTGCTCAGCCAGGTGTAGGCGAGCCGCATGAACGTGCGGGTGACGGTGATGGCCGTGAACATGTTGATGATCACGCCGAGCGCCAGGGTGATGGCAAAGCCCTTGACAGACCCGGCGCCAAAGGTCGAGCCGAAATAGTAGAGGATGACGGTGGTGATCAGCGTCGAGATGTTCGAGTCGCGGATGGAGGTCCACGC
>DATHUZ010000225.1:0-3504 GCA_035461725.1 Anaerolineae bacterium | reverse complement strand
GTATCCAATACCCAAGACCCACTATCAAGGCAGGAGGGGGAGAGGGAAGTTCGAAAGAGAGGAAGACTATGAATCAGTTGTTCATCAGCCGCACCGACTGGCGGGGGATGCTCGCCGTGGTCGTGGCGGCTGTTTTGTTGTTAGCCGCGTGTGGACCGGTGGAGCCGGGGCTCGACACGACGCCGGGCGCAGAAGCCGGCGTGACGGATCGGGGGACTGAGGCCGGCATCGCGCAAGAGACGGCGGTTGTGCCAACGCCCGCGCCGGCGGGCGAGCAGGAGGGAACGCGGCAGGCAGGTGAGCCGGCCGTCGCCGGGCAGCAAGACAACCCCGCCTCGTACACGTCCGACGTCCAGTTCACGCTGCGCAGCACGCTCGCCGAAGGCAAGATGGCATTCGTCGGGGTCGGCGGCGAGATCGACGGCGTGGTGAACCCGACGCTGCGGGTGGCGCCAGACGACGTGGTGCAGGTGACGCTCGTCAACGGCGATGGAGTACAACACGACGTGGCATTCCCCGACTTTGGTGCGCAGTCCGAGATGGTCATGGACGAGGGCGCCAGCTCGACGATCGTCTTTCGTGCCAACCAGGCCGGGGAATTCTTTTACTTTTGCACCGTGCCGGGCCATCGACAGGCAGGCATGGAAGGCCTGCTCGTCGTAGGCGAGGAAACGGAAGCCGAAGAGGTCACCGCGGCGACCATCTCGCACGATCCTGCCGATCTGCCGGCGCCCATCGGCGATCGCGGGCCAGAAACGCTGCGCATCGACCTCGAGACCGTCGAGCTGGAAGGCAGGCTGGCGAGTGGCACCACCTACACCTACTGGACCTTTAACGGCACCGTGCCCGGGCCGTTCCTGCGCGTGCGCGTAGGCGACACGGTGGAGCTCTACCTGAAGAACGCCGAGGACAGCCGGATGATCCACTCGATCGACCTGCACGCCGTCAACGGCCCCGGGGGCGGCGCGGAGCTGACACAGGTTGCACCCGGTGAGGAAAAGGCGTTTCGCTTCCAGGCCCTCAATCCCGGGCTGTACGTGTATCACTGCGCCAAACCCATGGTCGCCCACCACATCGCCAACGGCATGTATGGCCTGATCCTCGTCGAGCCGGAAGGCGGCTTGCCGCCTGTCGACGCGGAGTTTTACGTCATGCAGGGCGAGATCTATACCGAGGCAGCCTTTGGTAAACGTGGCGTGCAGGAATTCAGCGTCGAAAAGCTGCTCGACGAGCAGCCCGAGTACATGGTGTTCAACGGCGCCGTCGGTGCGCTGACCGAGGAGACGCCGATGCAGGTCCAGGTAGGCGACACGGTGCGCATCTACTTTGGCGTGGGAGGGCCGAACCTGACTTCCTCCTTCCACCTGATCGGCGAGATATTCGACCGCGTCTACAACCAGGCGTCGCTGACCGCCGCACCGCTGACAGATGTGCAGACGACACTCGTGCCGGCCGGTGGGTCGACGGTGGTCGAGTTCACCGTCGAGGTGCCTGGCCGCTATATCCTCGTCGACCACTCGCTGTCGCGGCTGGAGCGTGGGCTGGTGGGGTTCCTGTATGCCGAAGGGGATGAGAACCCTGACGTGTTTGGGCCGGTCGAGTAGCGCCGGAAGGCGACAGCAGTTCCAAGTTTGGCGAGAGACCTTTAGGGTTTCCTAAAAACCCTAAAGGTCTCGTCCATACAGGCCCGCCCGGGCAAGCTCGGGCCTCCGTCTTGGCATCGCTTTGCCTTTTGAGGGCAGTTGTGCTAGAATCGGCCCAGTTGAGACGTCCGACGGACACGTCCTGGAGAGACTGTGCCAGCTTCCCTTGAACAGCGCGTGCTCGATCTGCTCTGCCGGCTGCCCCGCGGCGGCCTGGCGACTGCACACACCCTGATCTGCGATACCCTTCATTACGAGCCCGCGGGCATGTGCCTGACGCGCGCCGGGTGGCCCGAGGCTGCGCGGCAGGCACTGGCCGCCGACCCCCTGCTGCTGGCGGCCACCGAGACAGATGACGGGCCGTTCGACGTGATCTATGCGTGCGTGCCTGTCGACAGGAGCGGCCCGCGTGAGAGGCTGTCGCGGGAGGCGCAACACCTCGCGGCCGGCGCCCTGCTGCAAGACCATCCCCACGCGCTCTTGCTCTTTAGCGATCCCGGCGAGCGGCGCTGGGAGCTGGTGAGCGCGCGGCCAGGTGACGGCTGCCGGCCGCTCCTGCGGCACCTCGCCGTGGGACAGGGGCTCGGCGCGACGGCGAGGCGCGTGGCAATGCTCGACCTGGCGTCGCTGCCGGGCTATCAGCAGGGCACGCTCAGCGCCGCCCGCGTGGCACAGCGCCACGCCGAAGCGTTCGACGCCGATGCCCTGGGGCGCGAGTTCCTGGAGCGATTCGCGGCGCTCCACGAGCGGGTGCGCCACGAGATTGCGGCGGCACTGCGCCCCGTCGACGCCGGCGCGCATGCCCAGGCGCTGCTCGACAGGCTGCTCGTCCTCTATTTTCTGCAGAAGGGGGGCTGGCTGGAGGGCGGCGCCACCTTTCTGCACGACCGGTTCGTCGCACACCACGCGGGCGCCCCGGGCGCGTTCACCTATCACCGGGAGGTGATCTATCCCCTCACCCGCGCACTGGCGGGGTGGCTGGCACGCGCGCCCGGCGCGGACCTGGCACCGCCGCGGGCCGACCTGCCGGTGTCGAACGGCACGTACGCCGCGCTCTTGTACGAGCTGTTCGAGCAGTATGACCTGATGCTCGACCAAGACACCGCTTTCGACCAGGCGGTGGCCATCGGTCCCGAGATGCTGGGCAAGGTGTTCGAGAGCCTGGTGCTGTCGCGCGAGAGGGACGGGGACGTCGACAGGCGGCGCGCGACAGGCTCGTACTATACGCCGCGCCCGGTGGTGGCCTTTATGTGCCGCGAGGCACTGGCCGAGTACCTGGCGGGCGAGGCGGGCCTGGCCCGGTCGCGCGCGAGCCGCCTGCTGTCACTGCCGCCGTGGGGCATGATGTCGGAAGAGGAGCGAGAGTGGCTGGCGGGTGCGTTTTCCGGCGCCCAGACCCAGCACCTGCGCCGCGCGCTCTTGTCCGTGCGCGCGTGCGACCCGGCAGCGGGCTCGGGCGCCTTTTTGATCGGCCTGCTGCAGGCCATCTCGGACGCGGTCGAGGCGCTCGACCGGTGCGCGGCGGGCGAGGCGGCGCCCATCGAGGCCGCGCGCCGGTACGATACCAGGCGCGAGATCGTGGAGCGCTGCCTGCACGGCGTCGATCTGCAGCCGGGTGCGCTCAGGGCGTGCGCCCTGCGCCTCTGGCTGAGCCTGCTCGCCGTGTGCGAGCCGCCGGGCCAGGCGGCGCCGGAAGGGGCCGACGACGAGGGCACGGCACTGCGCATCCCGGCGCACCTGCTGCCCGACCTGTCGCGCACGCTGCGCGAGGGCGACGGGCTGCTCGAGCGGCTGGGCAACGGCTACGGGGTGCCGTTCCGCTGGCGGGACGATTTTCGAGGCGTGTTCGAAGAAAAGGGCG
>DATHUZ010000224.1:0-5105 GCA_035461725.1 Anaerolineae bacterium | reverse complement strand
CCGCAGGGCATCTTTGTCGCCGAGCGCTTGCTCGACATCGCCGCACGCGAGCTGGGCATCGATCGCGTCGAGATCCGGCGCAAGAACCTGATCCCGGCCGACGCCTTTCCGTACCACCACGGGATCATCGACCAGGCCTTTTCCGAGCTAATCTTTGACAGCGGCAACTATCAGGCCACGCTCGACAGAGCGGTGGCGATGATCGACTACAAACGGTTCATCGAGGAGGAGCAGCCGCGCCAACGCGCCGAGGGCAAGCACGTGGGCATTGGCGTGGTGCCGTTCATCGAGACGACGGGCGTGGGCCCATACGAAGGGGCGCGGGTCACGGTCGAGACGGATGGGCGCGTCAGCGTGGCGACGGGCGTGGGCACGCAGGGGCAGGGCCACTTTACGTCCTTTGCCCAGATCGTGGCCGATCAGCTCGGCGTCAGTCCGCGCGACGTCCGCCTGGTCACCGGCGATACCGACCAGTTCCACTGGGGCACCGGTACCTTTGCCAGCCGCGGCGCCGTGGTGGCTGCCAATGCCATCAGGGCCGCATCCGTTTCGGTCAGGAAAAAGATCTTGAAGCAGGCGAGCAAGGTGCTCGACACGCCGGAGGAGGAGCTGGAGCTGGCGAACGGGCGCGTGTGCGTGGCCGATATCCCCGAGCGGTCGATCGGGCTGGGTGAGTTGGCCGCGTTGGCGAATCCACTGCGCGGCGCCGTCGAGCCGGGCAGCGAGCCCGGCCTCGAGTCGACAGACTATTTCGGGCCGCAGTACGGCGCGACGGCCAACGGCACCGTGGCCATGATCCTGGAAGTCGATCCCGAGACGATGATGATCGAGATCAAGCGCTACGTCACTGTCGAGGACTGTGGCACGATCCTCAACCCACTCGTCCTCGAGGGGCAGATCCATGGCGGTGTGGCGCTGGGCATCGGCAACTCGTTTTACGAGCAGTTGATCTATGACGAGCAGGGGCAGCTCCTCAATGCGTCGCTCGCCGACTATCTCATCCCGACGGCGATGGAGGTGCCATCGATCGAGGTGGCGCACGAGGTGACGCCGGCGCCGAACAACCCGCTTGGCAGCAAGGGCGCCGGCGAGGCAGGCACGATTCCCGTGCCGTCCGTCTTTGCCCAGGCGCTCGAAGACGCCCTGAGCGACTACAGCGTCGAGATTCTCGAAATGCCGATGAGCCCGAACAAGCTGTTCGAGCTCCTGCACAAGCGTGAAGCGTAACTATGGTTACACAGAGACACACAGAGACAAACGGAGATACACAGAGGCGGATGAGAAAAGAGGCATTCTCCTCTTTCCTTTTTCTCTCTGTGAATCTCCATCCTCTCTGTGTATCTCTGTGCAACTGCTCTTAGGAGAAGGGAGAAAAGATGAAACTCGAAGGCGAATACATATTCGACGGCACGCGCGATGAGGTATGGAAGATTGTGCGCGATCCGGAGGTGCTGGTGACGGCGCTGCCGGGCACGCAGAGCCTGGAGCAGGTGGGCGAGAACGAGTACGCGGGCGAGATGTTCATCCGCATTGGGCCGGTGTCGGGTGTGTTTACCGGCAAGCTCGTCGTGTCCAACGAGGCGCCGCCTGAGAGCTATACCCTGTCGGTGGAGGGCAGAGGCGCGCCAGGCTTTGGCAGTGGCACAGGCCATGTGCAGTTGTTCGAGCACGGCGATGGCCAGACGCTGATGAAATACGACGGCGAGATGCAGGTCGGCGGCAGGCTGGCGGCCGTGGGCCAGCGGCTGATCGACACGGCCAGCCGCAGCATGATCGGCCAGGGGCTCGAGTCGCTCAACCGGGCGCTCCAGGCCCGGCACGAGACGGAGGAAACGGGCGTAGAAGTCGAGTACGTGCCGCCGTCGGAGGCCGAGTTTGCGGCGAACGTGGCGCGCGACATGGCACGTGAGATGTTGCCGCCACCCGAAACGCTGGGGCTGATCGCGCTCGTCGCCGCCATCGCGCTCGCCATTGGCTACTGGCTTGGCCGGCGCGAGCAGAAGCGCGACCGTCTATTGTACCAGGTATTGGAGCGGATCGGTGCCGAGCGGCTGCTGTCCTGAGTGCCGCGCCGGCCGCCGGCGCCATGGCGCCGCGGGCAGGGTGTGGTTGAAAGGAGGGTTGTTTATCGCCAGGAACTGAATGGGCAGCGAAGTGCGGCGGCGCATTCGCTGTCATGCGACCTTGGACAATGGGGATCCATCAGAAGGAACCAAGAAGGGAGACTCTTAAAATGGCAGGGAATGTTCAAAAGCAGGCCAAAGTCATGGGTTATCTGCCGAATGATTTTCCGCCCATCGGGCAGACCATCCTCTTTGGCTTCCAGCACGTACTGACCATGTTTCCGGCGACGATCTTGTGCGCGCTGATCGTCGGCTTTCACCCCAGCACCGTCCTGACCTTTTCCGGCGTGTCGACTATCGTGGCCCTGCTCCTGTCGCGCTTTGGCATTGGCAAGTTCATCCCCCTCTACTACGGCTCCAGCTTTTCCTACCTCGCTGCCCTGGTGGCCATCACGGGGGCAACCTTTGGCCAGGTGGCCCCCGATGAAAGGATTCAGATCGCCCAGGCCGGCATCGTGGCGACGGGTGTCCTGAACGTGATCGTGGGCATCGTCATTCGTGCCCTCGGCGGCAAGCGCACCATCGACAAGGTGCTGCCGCCCATCGTGACCGGCTCGGTGGCCTGTGTCATTGGCTTTGGCCTGGGCTTTGCCGCCCTGGGCATGGCCAGCGGCACCAGCAGCGGGCTGCCCGGCGACCTGAAGTGGTGGAGCGTGTCGATCATCACGCTGGTGGTGACCATCGGCTTTTCGGTCTATCTCCAGGGCAAGGGGTTCATCGGCATGCTGCCCATCCTGTTGGGGGCCCTCGTCGGCTATGGTGTCGCCTTCCTGGCCGACCTCTTTACCGGGACCATGAACACCGCCCAGGGCCTGATCAACTATGGGGCTTTCTCGGGTGCCAACTTTGTGACGGCGCCGCATATCACCTTCCCGGTTTTCACCAGTGATCTGACCATCACCGCCATCTTTGGGATCGGCATCATGGCCATCGCCACCATTCCCGAGTCGACGGCGCATCTCTACCAGATCAGCCTCTACGTCGACCACCTGGCCGACGAGCTGGGCAAGGAGCGGTACGGCCTGAGCAAATTCATCGGCTTCAACCTGATCCTCGACGGTATCGGCGACGTGATCCACGGCATGTTTGGCGCCACCGCCGGCACGAACTATGGCGAGAACAACTCGCTCATGGTCATCACCCGCAACTACTCTGGCCCCGCGCTCGTCGCCGCGGGCGTCATTGCCATCCTGCTCGGCTTCTCCGGCTGGCTGGCGGCCGCGGTATCCAGTGTCCCGACGGCAGTGAGTGGCGGCCTGGCCATTTACCTGTTCGGCGTCATCGGCATGCAGGGTATCGCGCTCATGATGTCGGAAAAGGTGAACCTCTTCGATCCGAAGCAGTTGGCCATCGGCGCGGTGATCATGATCGTCGGCATCGGCGGCAACATCGGCTACAGCGGCGGCTTTTTGCCCATCCCGCTCTTCCAGGGAATCTTTCCCAACGGCTGGCCGGCCATCGCCACCGCGGCCGTGGCAGGCATCCTGCTGAACGCCCTCTTCCTGCTCTTCAAGCCGGCTGCCGTGCGCGACTTTGCCGAGGCGGATGACCTGAAGCGCATCGAGGGGATCGGCCCCAGGGTCGCCGTGGTCCTGAGCGACGCGGGGATCAATACGTTTGGGCAACTGGCCGACGCCGACCTGCCGAAGCTGAAGAAAATCTTGAAGGATGCGGGCCTGACGATGACCCAGCCCGACACGTGGCCCGAGCAGGCCAGGCTGGCTGCCGAGGGAGACTGGGCCAGGCTGGAGAGGATGCAGGCCGAGATGTTGGGCGGCGTGCGCGGCAGGCTGGCGACGTAACAGAGGCTTCATACGCGGCCCATCTGGGCCGGCTAAAGATCTGATTTTGTCCTTGGGGGGCGGCCGGGGAGGCCGCCCCCCCTGAGTTCTGCGACACGGAGGCTGTGATCCCGGCGTGAAGGTGATGAAAGAGGAAAATGAGCCTATCCTGCTGCTGCACGGGTTTGCCTCGTCAGGGCAGTCGACCAAGGCACGATACTTTCAGAACAAGTTCGGCGAGCGATCGGATGTGTCTTTTTCGGCACTCGATTTCAACCCGACGCCGGCCGATTTTCGCTACATGACGACCACGGCCCTGATCGACCGCCTGCGCCAGTACGTGCTCGACCATCGACTGGAGCAGGTGCACCCGGAGCGCCTCCGCCTGATCGGCAGCTCGTTCGGCGGGGCGGTGGCGGTCCACTATGCGCACCGTTACGGTGGCGTGGGCAGGCTGCTGCTGCTGGCGCCGGCCCTGGTGCCGGTGACCGGCTGGGTTTCAGAAGAAGAAGCCGCTCGGTGGAAGGCCGCCGGCGTCGTGCCTATCTACCACTTTGGCTTTGAGCGTGAGTTGCCACTTGGCTACGCGCTCTACGAGGATGCCAGGCACTACCAGGAGTTTGTGCCGCCGGCCGCGCCGGCGCTCATCGTCCACGGCTCGCACGACGAGCAGGTACCGGTCGAGCAGAGCCGGGCGTACGCGGCCCGGTGGCCTGAGCAGGTACGCCTGGTCGAGGTCGACGCCGGGCACGATCTGAACGGGCACCTCGACTTGATCTGGCAGGAGGCGGTGCCGTTTCTTCTTGGTGGGGGGGAGTAAGGTTCGTAGTAGCGTATCATTACATCGAGAGGGATACATGGCAGAGATGTGGGGGAGACCGGGCTTGCCCCGGTTCGATTATGTGTGCGCGCGCACTGCAGCCGAGGTGGCCGAGTTACTCCAGGCGCACGGCGCGGGCGCGCGGCTGCTGATGGGCGGCACCGACCTTTTGCCCGGGCTGCGGATGGGCAAATGGGCGCCGCGGGTGGTGATGGACGTCAAGCCGCTGCCCGGCATGTGCGACGTGACGTACCAGGAGGGGGTTGGCCTCGAGGTCGGCGCGGCAGTCACGATGAACACACTCGCCTGTCACCTGGGTGTTGCCGAGCACTATCCGCTCCTGGCGCAGGCCGCGGCGTCTGTCGCGTCGTACCAGATACG
>DATHUZ010000223.1:0-4088 GCA_035461725.1 Anaerolineae bacterium | reverse complement strand
AGCGGCTCCGAGACGTCGTCCATCGCCATGCTCACGTCGCTCCACCTCGAGACGGCGGGCCAGATCGGCGCCAACGGCCTGCTCATCTCGGCCGCCAGCGGCATCGGCGGCGGGCTGGCCAGCGCCATCTCCCCCGCCAAGCTGCAGAACGCGGCGGCGGCCATCGACCGCATCGGCGAAGAAGCCACCGTGCTCAGGAAAACCGTGGGGGTAGTGGTGGTGATTACGGCCGTCTGCGCGCTGCTAGCGCTGCTCTGGGGACGGTGATAGAAGCGCGATCATGCGCATGACAAGTGGTCCAAGTACATTCACAAGAATTCTGAGGCATTGTCATTACGAGGAGCGGAGCGACGAAGCAATCTCCTTCTGCGTCGAGCAATCAGTTTCTACCCGCTCGCAGTGACAGATCCTCCAAGATTTGCGTGTTTGTACTTGGGTGGCGTCTCGTGGGTCATCGGATCGTGTCTGATACCGCTCGCGCTGCTCGCGTAACCCGGCGAGTAGATCCTCGGTCGTCAGCCCGGCCTCGATCCTCAGTCTTTCGATCTCACGTGCCAGCTCTGGGACCATCGGCACCATCGGCGTAAGGACAAAAAGGCCATCGAGATCGACGAATCGATACACGCTCTCTGCGCCTCTGCGCCTCTGCGTTAAAGCAGCCGCCTAGCCGTAGCGTCAGTTCATTAGTAGTCGTCATGTTCTCTCGCACACTACCAGGGGCGAAAATCCGCCGAGTCCCTGCTACGCCCCGCGCAGTGCCCCCTCGATCTCTTCCGCCGTCCAGGGCAGCACCTCGGCGCACGCCCGCACCATCCCCCAACAGCCCGCCATCATCATATCCCCATACGGCACCGCCAGGTAGGGCCGCAGCTCCGAGCCGGCCAGCATGCCCCGCCGTGGTCCGGTGAGGGCCAAAAAGTCGAGCTCACAGCACGCGGCGTCGGGGTCGAGCAGCAGCGCCCCGTGCGCGTGGTGGGCAAAGAGCGCCTCGTGGTCGATCGTGCCCGCCGGCAGCTCGACCAGCAGCCGCTCCAGCTCCTCCCGGTTCAGCAGCCCCGTGTGGTGCTCGAACAGGCCGGCGATCCGCCCGCCGCACAGGTGAAAGGCGAGCGTGTGCATGTTGCCCACGTTGGCCACCACGGCCGCCCCCTTCTGCGCGCGCACCGCCGGGTCCTCTGTCGCCCCCAGCACCGCCGCCGGCGCCGTGTCCATCACCACCACCGTCCGTTCCGGCGGCGCCGTGGCGGCCACCGCCTGCAGCCGCGTCATGATCGGCGGGATCTCGTCGCGGACAAAGGCGAACGACGCCAGCCCGCGGCCCGTGCCCAGCCGCTCTGCCAGGTACTCGAAACGAAACAGCCGGTCGCTGACGCCGGGCGGGGCGGCGCCATGGTCGAACACCGCCAGGGCGAGGACATCCACCGTGTCGAGGTCGACGTTAAAGTTGGCAAAGGCGCGGGCCAGCGCGCGGTAGCCGAAATCACGCATCTCCAGCCGGCGCACCCCGCTCACGCCTGCCGCCTCGTCCTCGCTCACCACCTGCACGCCCATCTCGCCCACCTCGTCCAGGTCGTCGTTGAAGGTGCGGGCGGCGTCGGGCGTGGCGTACACGCGCCGGCCGGCTGCCAGGTGCTCGTCCACGGCCCAGGTGGACGGCCCGCCGCCCATCGTCACGCCGGTCAGCAGCACGTCCTCGCCGGCCAGGGTGGCGGCCCGCACAGCCGCCCCCAACAGCCTCGTGGGCGACGGCAAGACCATCTTGAGCGCGTTTTCAGGTTCCCTGCTCGTGTCAAAGAGGAGGACGTCCTGTGTTCCTGTGCCGATATCCACTGCCAAGATCTGCATATCTCTCTCCTGCGGCCGAGTATAGCACACATTCGAGCTTTTGCCCAGACGGCGCCCTCTGCGGCGCCAGACCTTTAGGGTTTTCCGTGCAACCCTAAAGGTCTGATCCACAATAAAGGTCTGATCTACAATAAGCACTGCTTCGCGACTGGCCGGGAAGCAGACGATGTGATAGAATGAGGGTGCCAGGCCGCCGCTCGCCAGGCGGCAGGGGAGGTGTGGTGTGCAACCGAGGCAAGAGATCGACGCGGCGCTCATCCCCGAGCCCCCACCCGGATCGTGGTTGATGAAGCAGACGTGGCAGCACGTCCTCTTTGCCCACTGGCCGCTGCCCGCGCACGACGTGCGCCCGCTCGTGCCGGCCCCCCTCGAGGTGGACCTCTGGGCGGGACAGGCGTGGGTCAGCGTCGTCACCCTGCGCGCGGCCGGCGTGCGTCTCCGCTTTGTGCCGCCCGTGCCGCTGCTCTCGACGCTCCACCAGGTCAACTTGCGCACCTACGTACACTACCAGGGCGAGCCGGGGGTTTACTTTGTGACCATCGACACCGACCACCTGCCCGCCGCGCTCGGCGCCCGGTTCCTCTACCGCCTGCCTTACTACTATGCCCGCATCGTGATGCGGAACCAGGGTAAAGAGGTGAGCTGGGGCAGCCGCCGCACCACGCCCGGTACCGAGCCCGCCGGGCTCCGCGCCACCTATCGCCCCACGGGCGAGCTCTTTACCCCCGGCCCGGCCACGCTCGACGCCTGGCTGCTGAACCGCTTTCGCCTCTTTATGGTGACGGGGGATGGACAACCAAAGCGTGGCGAGATCCGCCACCCCGAGTGGCGCCTGCGCACCGCGGCTCTGGTGATCGAGCACAACAGCCTGCTCGCGGCACGCGGCGTCAGCCTGCCGCCCGTGGCGCCGGTGACCCACTACGCCGCCCAAGAGAGCGCCCTCTTCTGGCCCCTGCGCGACGCGTGACCTGACCCTCCCGGTTGTGCCACCCGCAATCCTCTGGATTGCGGCACATCTTAATCGGATATAGGCAGCACGAGCAGGTAGAGCTTTTGCTCGCTCAGCACAAAAGCCTGTCCCTCGATCTCGTCGACAAAGAGGCTCGACACGCTGGCGAGGGCATCCCCACTCTCCTCGACCTGGCCCTCTGTCAGGCGGAACTGCTGCTTGAAAGCCCCTTCCTTGCTCGCCTGCACGATCCGGCTGTTGCCCCGGTCGGCCAGGTAGAGCCACTGTGTCTCGTCGGGTGGGCGGGTAAAGAGGGCAGAGGTGCTCGCGGGCGGCACGTCCCAACCGGCAAGCTGGAAGGTGTCGGGCACGCCCGTCGTCAGCTTCAGAATGCTGCCGTCGGCGTAGAGGAGATAGATGCTGTCGCCGATGCTCATGTCGACCGCGCCGGCCAGGTCCACCGGCTCCTGCAGCCATTCGTCGGGCGGCAGGGCGTACCCGTCGGGCGTGGGGGCGTAGCGCCAGATCTGGTTGGCGTTCGAATCGAGCACGTAAAAGCGGCCCGAGTGCCCGCCCACCAATGTCGCGAACTGCCACGTGTCGGTGCTCGCCACTTTGAGCGCGACCAACTGGCCTGTCGCCGGGTCATAGTCGAGCATGTTGCCGCCACTCTCCAGGATGACCAGGCTCGCCTTCTGGCGGCTGGGGCCGATCGGCATCCACGTCATGTCCACCAGGTCGCCCACCAGCACCCCGCCGACCTGCGTGCCGCGCTGCACGAGCACCGTCTCGCGCGTGTCGGGATCGAGCGTGCGGTCGAGCGCTTCGTCGAGGCGGTGGTAGTAGACCCTGCCGTTCTGGCGGTCCATCACAAAGATGTGCACACCCTGCACGACGACGCGCGACAGCTTGGCGTTCGCCGGATAGCTGTTCAGGACGTCGCTCGAGGTGATGCGCTGCACGTTGTTGATCACGTCGAGCCGCGTGCGCACGCTGCTGCGCAGGTCCGCGGCACCCGGGTAGTTGGCATCGCGCTCGAAAAGATCGTCCAGCGCCTGCTGGGCGCCTGTCAGGTGGGTGCGCGCCACGGCCGGATCCGCCGTCGTCTGCGCTTCTTGCCACTGCGCCTGGGCCTGGGCCCAGAGCGCGTCGAGCTCGGAACGCGCTGCCTGCCCACGCTGGAGGAGTGTGGCGGCGACGATCACGGCCACGACGAGCGGGATGAGCAGGGCGACGACGATGAGCGCCTTTTGCACCCTGTCGCTCGGCCCACTTGGGCGCGCTGCCTCGCTCT
>DATHUZ010000222.1:0-1585 GCA_035461725.1 Anaerolineae bacterium | reverse complement strand
CCGAACCCTTCGACGCCCACGACGTAGCCCCATACCCACGTCCGGGTGCAGTCGGGCCCACCTTCCGACAGGGTATAGTCGTACGGGAAGGGCGTCGGCGTCGCCGTCGGGCGGGGTGGCGCCGGCGGGCGGGGCGTGTTGGTCGGCAGGGGTGTGGCGGTCGGAGTAGCTGTGGGTGGCAGTGGCGTATCGGTGGCAGTCGGGGTTGGGGTCGGGGTCCACGTCGGAGTCGCGGTCCACGTTGGCGTAGCAGTCGGAGTGTTGGTAGCCGTGTTCGTCGGCTCTGGCGTCCAGGTCGGCTGAAAACTCTCCATCGCCTGTTGTGTCGCCACTGGCTCGGTAGGTGGTGGGAACGGGTTGAACGGCACCCACGGATTGAAGAAAATCGTCCCGTAGCACAAAAGCACGAGCGCTGTAAGCACCACGACGACGACGGTGGCGATCTCTAACGTACGGTCGTCAAACCGATCTAGCATCGAGTCGCTCCTTGTACCTGTTGTTGACCATCATGGCGCCGGCAGTCCATACTCGGCGGCGGGGCTCAGGAAAAAGTCGAGCCTGCCATCCTCACCTGCCTCGACGTCGACGTACAGGCGGTCCACTCCGCCTGCTGCAACCAGCTCCTGGACCGTAGCCTGGAGCTTTTCTGCCCACTGCTGCGCAGGATAGTTTACGTACCGCCCCAGGCGCCCCTCGAGCAGCGCCTGTCGCCGGATCTGGTAACGACCCGGCACCATCAGCGCCGCGTCGGGCAGTGCCGTGACGACATCTTCGTACTCGAAGAACAGGTCCTGGTACGAGCGGCTGAGCGTCGACTGGATGCCGGCCGTGTCCGCTTCCCACTCGGGCACCAGCGACAGCCCAAACCCGCGGCTCGCGACTTTGTATTTCGTCAGCAGCCAGCGGATCGTCGCGGCGTGAACATCCAGCCGCCGCCCCGGCTGAACCGTCTCTTCGAGTGCCTGCGCATAGAATGATTCCTTCGCCGTGGCCTCCGCCTGCAGTGCCCCTGCCAGGGCCGCCACCAGCCCCTCGTCGGACTGGCCCTCGCCGGCGATCTGCTGCAAGAGCGCCAGTGCCGCCTGGCGTCGCGCGTCTTCCAGCAGGCCCAGCTCGGGCGACGACACTGCATCCTGGCCCGGCGACAGCTCGGGCCTCAGACCCGGCTCCAACGGCGGAAGCGGGCCTGCCTGTTGATCGAGCTCGACGATCTTGGCGCGGATCCTTTGCGCGCGCTCCCTGTCTCCCATGTCGTCGTACGCCGCTTCAAGCGATACCAGCAGGCTGCGCCGGTTCGCCATCTGCAGGTATGGACTGCCCACGGCAATCAGGTACACCTGGTCGTACGCATCGAGCGCCCGCCCGCCATCGCCCACCCGGCGCCAGCCGTTGCCGCTGGCCAGCAGGGCATCGGCACGTGCCGGATCGCTCAGCCACGGGCTGAGAATCGCGATGTCGTACACCTGTTGGTACGCGAGCGCTGCCCGATCTGCCGCCCCCACCTCGACCATCCTCCCCCCCAGGAGAATCAACCGGCCGAGCCGCTGTGCGTCCGACAGGTCTGTGCTCAGCACGATGGCAGCAT
>DATHUZ010000221.1:0-12240 GCA_035461725.1 Anaerolineae bacterium | reverse complement strand
CATAGATCTCGGTGCTCGCGAGAAAGCCGGTGTCTCCGTACCCCCCCACCACCAGCACGCGGCCATCAGGCAGAAGCGTCGCCGTGTGAGAGTCGCGTCCGGTAGTCAAGGAGCCGGTCTGGCTCCACGTCCCTGTCGCCGGATCGTACAACTCGGTAGAAGATCTGTCAGAGGCAATTCCGCCGGCGACGAGCACGCGCCCATCCTGGAGGAGCGTCGCGCTGTGCAGCGCCCGCCCGACCTGGAGCGCTCCGGTACTACTCCACGTTTCTGTCACGGGGTCATAGATCTCGGCACTCGCCCAGGAAGCCGGATCGCCGTCACCGCCGGCCACCAGTACCCGCCCATCCTGCAGGAGCGTCGCCGTGTGCCCTCCACGCGGCAAGCTCATCGGTGCCGTCGGGCTCCAGGTGCCGCCGGCAGAATCGTACAGCTCGGCGCTGGCGAGGACCACTGGCTCTGGCCCGGTCGAAGCCGCACCACCCACGACGAGCACACGGCCGTCTGGTAGCAGCGTCGCGGTGTGTGCTACACGCGGCATGCCCATCGAGCCGGTGGGGCTCCACGCCCCCGGCGCCACAGAGGTGGCAGCGACGGCCGGTGCGCCGGGCGGCGTGAGGCCAAAGGCCAGGAGTACGACGAGACAGGCGTTCAGCAAACGCTTCATCATCCGATCCTCCTTGATCTTCATTACCGACAACGGGCTCCAAACGATGTGCCGTACGGCGTAATGGCTGTGCCGCTCAACAGCCGCCAACATGATACCGCTCAGCGTTTTGAAAATCAAGCACTCGTGTGCACGTTCGGAAGATGATGTGGAAGGTTACGACGGTATGCTTATGCACCGGACTTCTGAAGTGTAACCGAAAAGCACCACGATGTCAACTGCCCATCCGCGTTCTCCCCCCCATTTGTCGCCCGTGCCACTCCACGGTATAATAGACCCGCCCACGTCCCACAGGGTTGTGGCGCATCGCACTGCCGCCGGGCAAACCGAAAGAGCGCAGTCACCACACGTCTAAGGAGGCAGGAATGGAAACGCGTAGATTTGGACGCACCGGGCACATGAGCAGCGTCGTCATCTTTGGCGCGTTCGCCGTCGGCCAGTTGGAGCAGGACGAGGCCGACCGGACGATGCAGATCGTGCTCGACCATGGCGTGAACCACATCGACATCGCCCCCAGTTATTATGACGCGGAACAGCGCGTGGGGCCGTGGATGGAAACGTACCGCGATCGCTTCTTCCTGGGCTGCAAGACGCAGATCCGCGACCGGGAAGGGGCGTGGCGGGAGGCGCACGAGTCGTTGGAGCGGCTGCGCACGCACAAATTCGACCTGTACCAGCTCCACGCCGTGACGACGATGGACGAGCTCGACGAGTGCTTTGCCAGGGGCGGGTCGTTCGAAGCGCTGACACGCGCGCGCAGCGAGGGGCTGACGGATTATCTCGGCATCACGTCGCACGGGCTGCAGGCGCCGGCGGTGCAGATGGAGGCGCTGCGGCGCTTTGATTTCGACTCGCTGCTGCTGCCGCTCAACTTTAAGCTGATGGCGCGCGACGATTACCGGCGCGACATGCAGGCGCTGCTGCGAATGGCGAACGAGCGCGACGTCGGGATCATGGCCATCAAGGCGTGGGCGAAGGAGCCGTGGGAAGAGGGCGAGAAGCACCTCTACCACACCTGGTACAAGCCATTCGACGACCCGGAGATGATCGAGCAGGGGCTGAGCTTTGCCCTGTCGCACCCGATTACCGGGGCGATCAGCGCCGGTGATGCCAGGCTGTTGCCAACGATCCTGCAGGCGGCGGAGCGGGTGGGGCCGATGGACGAGGAAGCGCAGGAAGAGCTGATGGCGACGGCCGAGCAGTACGAGATCATTTTTGTCTGACCGGGAGACGAGCCGATGACTGACCTCTTTTCGCCGCTGACGCTGCGCGGCGTGACGCTGCGCAACCGGATCGCGATGTCGCCGATGTGCATGTACACGGCCGGCGAGGATGGGCTGGCGACAGACTGGCACCTGGCCCACTATCTGGCACGCGCTGTGGGGCGCGTGGGCCTGATCCTGATCGAGGCGACGGCCGTCGAGGCACGTGGGCGGATCAGCGCCAACGACCTCGGGCTATGGGATGACGCGCAGATCGAGGGGCTGGCGCGGATCGTGCGCCTGGTGAAGGTGGAAGGGGCGGCCGTGGGGGTGCAGCTTGCGCACGCCGGGCGCAAGGCGTGGAGCGCGACCGAGGGGCATGGCCCGGCGGTGCCGGTGGCGCCGAGCGCGGTCCCTTTCGCCGAGGGGTGGGCCGTGCCCGAGGCGCTGACGGCTGAGGGGCTCGGCGCGGTGGTCGACGCGTGGCGCGCGGCGGCACTGCGCGCGGGGCAAGCGGGGTTCGACGCGATCGAGATCCATGGCGCGCACGGCTACCTGAACCACCAGTTCCTGTCGCCGCTGTCGAATCAACGTGACGACGAGTATGGGGGCGTGCTCGACAGCAGGATGCGCTTTTTGCTGAAAGTGGTGGAAGCGGTGCGCGGCACCTGGCCCGACGACAGGCCGCTGCTCGTGCGGATCTCGGCGACCGACTGGGTGGAGGCCGGGTTGCGGGTGGACGACCAGGTGCGCGTGGCGCAAGCGCTCAAGGCGCGCGGCGTCGACCTGGTCGACTGCTCGTCGGGTGGGATCGTGGCGGCGGCGCCGCCGTCGGTCGGCCCGGGGTACCAGGTGCCCTTTGCCGCCAGAATCCGGCAGGAAGCGGGCGTGCCGACCGCCGCCGTCGGCCTGATCACCGCGCCCGAGCAGGCGGACGAGATCGTGCGCAACGAGCGTGCCGACCTGGTGATGCTAGGCCGCGAGCTGCTGCGCCACCCCTACTGGCCGCTGCACGCGGCGCGGGCATTGGGGCAGGAGATCGATTGGCCGCCGCAGTACAGGCGGGCGCGACAGGGGTAGGTGGTAGATTGGTAAATTGGTAAATTGGTAGATCGGTCGCCCCAATCTACCAGTCTACCAATCCCCAGTCTACCGACACAGACGACGAAGTCTAGCATCAAGGTGGAACGATCATGGAGTTATTCGTACCGGGGCGGATCTGCCTCTTTGGTGAGCACTCGGACTGGGCCGGCGGCTTCCGGCGCTCGAACGCGGCGATTGAAAAGGGCTACACGCTGATCTGTGGGACCGACCAGGGGCTGTACGCCGAGGTGGCCCCCCACCCCAATGCGCTCGTCCTGACCGCGTCGACGCCGGATGGGCAAATGGCTGGGCCGGAGGTGCTGCCACTCGACCCGGTGGTGCTGCTGGAGGTGGCGCGCGCCGGTGGATTCTGGAGTTACGTCGCCGGCGTGGCCTACCAGGCGGTCACCCACCACCAGGTGGAGGGGCTGGTGGTGCACAACCACCGCACCGACCTGCCCGTGAAAAAGGGGCTGTCGTCGAGCGCGGCCATCTGCGTCCTCGTCGCCCGCGCGTTTAACCGCCTCTACGATCTGCGGCTGACCACGCGCGGCGAGATGGAGCTGGCCTACCAGGGCGAGGTGACCACACCCTCGCGCTGCGGGCGCATGGACCAGGGGTGCGCCTTTGGCCGCTGCCCGGTGCTGATGACGTTCGACGGAGACCAGGTTGGCACCGAGCCGGTGGAGCCAGGCGGGCCGGTGCACCTGGTGGTGGCCGACCTGCAGGCGCGCAAGGACACGCTCGTTATCCTGAGCAGGCTGAACGCGTGCTACTCGGTGCGCGATAACGGGGTGGCGGATGGGGTGCAAAAGCTGCTGGGGCCGGTGAACCGCGACGTGGTAGCGCGCGCGGCAGAGGCGCTGCGAGCCGGCGACGCCCGCACGCTCGGCGAGCTGATGACCGAAGCCCAGGCGTTGTTCGACCGTTACGCCCTGCCCGCCTGCCCCGAGGAGCTGACTGCGCCGGTGCTGCACCGCGTGCTGAACTACCAGCCGCTGCTGCCACACGTGTGGGGCGGCAAGGGAGTGGGCTCGCAGGGTGACGGCACGGCCCAGTTCGTGGCACGCAGCGCCGCCGACCAGGAGGCCGTGGTGCGCATCCTGGGCGGGGAGCTGGGGCTGCCCTGCCTGAAGGTGACGCTCGGCACGGAAGAAGCCGCGGCGCAGGAGATCCGCATCCGATCCAAGCCGGCGCCGATCGCCCTGCCCGCCACGGCCCAGCCCGTGCGCAAGGCGGTCATTCCCGCCGCCGGCCTCGGCACACGCCTTTTCCCGGCGACACGGGCGGTGCGCAAAGAGTTCTTTCCGGTAGTCGACGCGGCAGGGTGCGCCAAGCCGGCGCTGCAGATGATCGTCGAGGAGGCGCTGAGCGCGGGAGTGGAAGAGGTCGTGATCGTGGTGCAGCCCGACGCGGAGGAAGAGTTCCGGCGATTTTTCCACGAGCCGATGCCGCGCCGGCTGGCGGAGCGGCTGTCGCCGTGGCTGCAGGCGCAGGCGGCGCACGTAATGGAGGTGGGGGCGCACGTGTCGTTCGTGATCCAGCACGAGCAGGCAGGCTTTGGACACGCGGTGTCGGTGACGCGCGACGCCGTCGGCGACGAGCCTTTCCTGCTCCTGCTGGGCGATCACCTGTACCACTCGGACAGCGAGCGGCCGGCGGCGGCGCAGATGCTCGACTGCTACCGGATGCATGGGCGCGCCCTGCTGGGGCTGCGGCGCGTGGCCGAGGCGGCCGTGGTGCATTATGGCGTGGTCGCGGGGCCATGGATCGAGGCGGGGCGGCTGCTCGAGGTGAAAGCAGTGGTGGAAAAGCCGCCCGCCAGCCGGGCACGGGCCACGCTCCGCGTGCCGGGGCTGGCAGAAGGGGAGTACCTGGCACTTTTCGGCCAGTACTTGCTGCCACCGGCCGTATTCGAGCACCTCGACCGGCTGGCGGCCGCCGGCGCCCGCCAGCATGGCGAGATGGGCCTGACACCTGCGCTCGTGTCACTTCAGCAGGAGCAGGGCATGCTCGGATTGCTGGTGGAAGGGGAAGCGTTCGACATCGGGCTGCCAGGGTCGTACGTCGAGGTGCTGCAGCGGTTCGCGCGGGATGGGAGAGAAGTGGGGAGTAGGGAGTTGGTGGGTTAGTGGGTTGGTAGATTGGTAGGTTGGTAGATTGGCAATACGCACGGCCGAGAAAGGAGACGAGATGGATGCGTTTGAGTTGGTGAAAAATCTGCACTGGCTGGGGCACGACACGTTCCGGCTGGACGGGCCGGCGGTGATCTATTTCGATCCGTGGCAGCTCCAGGGCGACCTGGTGAAGGCCGACCTGGTGCTGGTGAGCCACGAGCACCACGACCACTGCTCGCCCGAGGACGTGGCGCGGCTGAGCACGCCCGAGACGGTGGTGGTGGCAGGCGGCGGCGCGGCGGCCAAGCTGACGGGGGCGCAGGCGGTGGAGCCAGGCGACAGGCTGACCGTCAAGGGGGTCGAGATCGAGGTTGTGCCGGCGTACAATGTGAACAAGTTCCGGTCGCCGGGCGTGCCGTTCCACCCGCAGGCATCAAAGCACGTGGGCTATGTGGTGACCCTGGACGGCGTGCGCCTCTACTTTGCAGGCGACACCGACCAGATCCCCGAGATGGCACAGATCGAGTGCGACGTGGCGCTGCTGCCGGTGAGCGGCAAGTACACGATGACGGCGGAAGAGGCCGCCGAGGCAGCGCGGCTACTGAGCCCGGACGTGGTGGTGCCGATGCACTATGGCGCCGGGATCGGGTCGGGCGACGACGGGCAGCGCTTTGCCGAGCTGTACGGGGGCGTGGTGACCGTCCTGGTGCGCGAATAGCCAATGGCGACAGGGGGGGCGCCACGCTGGCTGGCCTGGGCACAGCAGATCCAGGCCATCGCCCAGACCGGGCTGACGTACTGTGAGAACGAGTATGAAAAAGAGCGCTATACGCACCTGATGCGGCTGGCGGCCGAGATCGTGCACGAGCACGCGGGTCTGGCGGAGGCGCACGTGGTCGAGGATTTTTTCTCGCAGCCGGGATACGCAACTCCGAAGGTGGATGTGCGCGCGGCGGTGGTGCACGAGGGACGGATCCTGCTGGTGCGCGAGCGGGTGGACGGGCTGTGGACGATGCCGGGCGGGTGGGCCGACGTCGGCGACGCGCCGTCCGAGATGGTGGTGCGCGAGACGCGCGAGGAAAGCGGCTACGAGGTCGAGCCGGTCAAATTGGTGGGCGTGTTCGACGCCAACCGGAGCGGCGAGCCGCTCAGCTTTTACCACGCGTACAAGCTGGTGTTCTTGTGCCGCATCGTGGGGGGTGAGGCGCAGACGAGCCACGAGACGCTGGGGGTGGAGTTCTTTGAGCTCGACGAGCTGCCGGCGCTATCGTCGAACCGGACGAACGAACGGCACCTGGACGAGGTGCGGGCGCACCTGGCGGATGCGGCGCGGCCGGCGTATTTTGACTGAAGCGAGCGTGGCTCGGTCCGAGACCGGCCACGGAGGCATCGCTTCGGGTTACAGGCCGAGGCCGTAGGACGCGGCGCCGAGCAGGGCGGCTTTGTCGTTCAGGATGACGTGGACGGGCATGGCAGCCAGCACGTCGTCGAAGCGGCCCTTGTTGACAAAGGCGGCCATAAAGGTGCCGTCTTTGAGCTTGTTCAGGATGCGCGGTGGAATGCCGCCGCCGAGATACACTCCGCCATTGGCCATCACCTTCAGGGCCAGGTTGCCGGCCTCGGCGCCAAGGACAGAGACAAAGACGTTCAGCGTGGCGATGCTCAGCTCGCAGACGTGATCCATGGCCGCACGGACGATCACAGGCGTCGGATCGTCCGCCTTGTCGATCGCCTCGGCAACCTCGGGCGACTCGGGGGCAAAGCGGTTCATCTTCAGGTACTCGTAGATAAGGGGCAGGCCTCGCCCGGAGCAGATGCGCTCGTAGCTGACGTGGCCGAACTTGCCCATAAAGTAGCGCAGCATCTCGATCTCGAAGAGGTTGGTGGGGCCAAAGTCGGTGTGCCCTCCCTCCGATGGAATGGCATGGTAGCGGCCGTCGTGGTACACCAGGACGGCTTCACCGAGCCCGGTGCCGGGGGCGATGATGGCCATGGTGCCGCTGCGCGGCGGAGCGTCGTTCAGGGTAAAGAGGTCGTGCTCGCTGATTCGTGGAAGGCCGTAGGCGGTCGCCTCCAGGTCATTCAGGATCTTGACCTGCTCCAGCCCGAGTGCGTCTCGCAGTGCCGTCTCGCTGACGAGCCACGGCAGGTTGGTGATGCTCGCTTCGCCGCCCACCACGGGACCGGGTACCCCGAGCACGGCCCGCTCGACGTGGACACCCGCATCTGACAGGAACTCGGCCACGATCGCTTTCAGGCTGGGATAGCTGGCGCTCTTGAACGTGTCCTCGATCAAGGGCGTGAGGCCGTGCTGCGCATCATAGATGGCCAGGTTGCTCTTGGTGCCTCCGACATCACCGGCGAGTAGCATGTGGATCGCTCCTTCCTCGAACTGGATAGCGGGTATCGGGTATCGGGTCGGGTATCGGGTATTAGATATTGGATGTTGACGAGCAGGGGTATGGTATCACATTCGGGGAGGGCTGTCAATCCGCCTGGAAGGGTAAATGTATTTGGCTCCACCCGAGGTGCAACGCCCTTTGAACGACAGGTACGTCGCGCCACCGTCTACCTGGCAGCCATGCAACCTTCCAATCCTGCGTTGTCTCTGGTATAATGCGCGAGGGCGGGAAGAAGAAAGCGAGGTGCGACGTGAAGGTAACGGTTATCGGGGGAGGATCGAGCTACACACCAGAGCTCGTGACGGGGTTCCTCGACAGGGCGGACAGGCTGCCCGTGTCGGAGCTGTGGCTGATGGATGTGGATGGCGAGCGACTGGAGGTGGTCGGGGGACTGACGCGGCGCATGGTGGCGGCGCGCGGCGGGCCGTTCGACGTGCACCTGACGACGGACCGGCGCGAGGCATTGGAAGGGGCGCGCTACATCGTCGTGCAGCTTCGCGTGGGCGGGATGGAGGCGCGGCGTGGGGACGAGTACCTGGGCCGGCGCCACGGGCTGGTGGGGCAAGAGACGACGGGCGTGGGCGGGATGGCGAACGCGCTGCGCACCGTGCCGGTGGTGCTCGACATCGCGCGCGAGGCCGCCGAGGTGGCGCCGGGTGCGCTGCTGGCGAATTTCGCCAACCCGGCAGGGCTGGTGGCGCAGGCGCTGGCGCGCTACGCGCCCGAGGTGCCGAGCGTCGGGGTGTGCAACGTGCCGATCAATGCCGAAGCCGAGATGTTGACCGCGATTGGCGAGAAGAGAGGGATAGACATCGAGCAGGCGGAGGTGGCGCTTGATACGCTGGGGCTGAACCACCTGTCGTGGCACCGGGGCTTCAGGGTCGACGGCGAGGACGTGTGGCCGGAGGTGCTGGCAGGGTACCTGGCCCGGCTGCGCACGCAGAAGGAGCCGGACTGGGACCCGACGCTGATCGAGGCGCTGGGCATGATCCCGAATTACTATTTGCACTACTACTATCAAACGTCGCGCGCGGTGGCGGCGCAGGACGGGTGGCCGCCGTCACGGGCGGAAGCGGTGATGGGCATCGAGGCGGAGCTGATGGCGGCGTATGTCGAGCCGGAGCGGACCGAGCCGCCGGCGTCGCTGAACCAGCGGGGTGGGGCGCGCTACTCGACGGTGGCGACGCAGCTCATCGACGCGCACTATAACGACCTGGGCAGCAGGCAGGTGCTGAACGTGGCGCACGGGGGCGCGGTGCCCGGCTGGCCGGGGGAGTGGGTTCTGGAGATGCCATGCCGCGTGAGCCGGCGAGGGGTCGAGCCGCTGCCGGCGGCGCCGCTGCCGGCCGTGTGCTTTGGACTGCTGGCACAGGTCAAGATGTACGAGATGCTGACGGTGGAGGCGGCCGTGCATGGCGACCGCGACGCCGCCTATCACGCCCTGCTGGCACACCCACTCGGCCCGCCGGCCGATCGGATCGCGGCGGTGCTGGACGACATGGTGGAGACGAACCGGGCAGATCTGCCCCGATTCTGGGGGACGGCGTGAACTATTATCTCGGCGTGGACGTGGGTGCCACCAAGACGCTGGCGGCGGTGGCAGATGGTGTGGGCCAGGTGTTGGGCGCGGGCACGGCGGGACCGGGCAACTGGGAGGTGGTGGGGTGGGACGGGCTGCGTGCCGCGCTGCAGGAGGCGGTGGATGACGCGCTGGCCGCGGCAGGCATCGCGCGCGCGGCGCTGGCGGCGGCGGGTTTCGGCGTGGCGGGATACGATTGGCCGGTGCAGGAGGCGCCGACGCGCGAGGCGATCGAAACGCTCGGGTTGAACGTACCGTGTGGCGTGGTGAATGACGCGGTGATCGGCTTGCTGGCCGGTGCAGCAGAGGGATGGGGCGTGGCGGTGGTGGCGGGCACGGGCGTCAACTGCCGTGGGCTCGACAGCCGGGGGCGCGAGGGGCGGGTGACGGGCGGCAGCATGAGGTTTGGCGAGTATGGCGGGGCAAGCGAGATCGTGGCGCGCGCGCTGCACGATATCTCTCGTGCCTGGTCGCGGCGTGGCCCGGCGACCACCCTGACCGAGGCGCTGGTGCAATGGGCCGGCGCGAACGATGCCGCGGACCTGTTCGAGGGGTTGATGGTGGGCCGCTATTGGCTGTCGGCGGCAGCGGCACCGTTGGTGTTCGAGACGGCCGCGGCGGGGGACGCCGTCGCCCGCGAGATCGTGCTGTGGGCGGGGCGGGAACTGGGTGGATTGGCGGTGGGGGTGATCCGGCAGCTCGGGCTGGAGGAGGAAGTGTTCGAGGTGGTGATGGCCGGCAGCACGTACAGAGGCAGCCCGGAGCTGGTGGCGGCGATGAGCGAGACGGTGCACGAGGTGGCGCCGGGAGCGCGGCTGGTGCGCCTGCACGCGCCGCCGGTGGTCGGCGCCGTGGTGCTGGCGTACCAGCAGGTGGGGATCGACGCGCGCGCACTCAGGCCGCGGCTGATCGAGTCGATCATGACCGAGCCCGCGCAGGTGTAACGTAATCCTCGCCCGAGGCTACTCGGGACGATTGCGCAAGGCACAACCCAGAGGGTTGTGGCACAGGGGGGGAAGCATGTCGTTTCTGCAAGACGAGATTCACGAACAGCCGCAGGTGCTGGCAGAGCTGCTCGACAAGGAGCTGGAAAGCGCGCGGCGGATCGCGGCCGAGATCCGATCACGCGACGTTCGTTACGTCATAATCGCTGCGCGTGGGACGTCGGATAACGCGGCGCGCTATGGACAGTACCTGCTGGGGGCGCACAACCGGCTGTCGGTGGGGCTGGCGACGCCGTCTTTGTTCAGCGTGTACGGGCGGCCGCCGCGGATCGACGGGGCACTGGTGATCGGCATTTCGCAGTCGGGCCAGTCGCACGACATCGTCGCCGTGCTGGCCGAAGGGAAAGCGCAGGGAGTGGCGACGCTGGCGATCACGAACGACGCGGGGTCGCCCCTCGCCATGCAGGCCGACTATGTGCTGCCCCTGCACGCGGGACCAGAGAGGTCGGTGGCGGCGACCAAGACGTACACGGCCGAGCTGGCGGCGCTGGCGCTCCTGTCATGCACCCTGGACGGCGACGCCGAGCGGCTGGAGGCGCTGGGCGGCGTGCCGGAAAAGGTGGAGCAGGTGCTGGCGCACGAGGAGGACGTGACGCGGGCCGTGGTGCGCTACCGCTACATGGAGACGTGTGTCGTGCTGGGGCGGGGCTACAACTATGCGACGGCGTTCGAGATCGCACTCAAGCTGAAGGAACTGAACTATCTGATCGCCGAGTCGTATTCGTCGGCCGATTTCATGCACGGGCCGATCGCCGTGGTGGGCAGCGGCTTTCCGGCACTGGTCGTGGCGCCGAGTGGGCAGATGTACGACACGATGCACGGGTTCAGCCTGGAGCTCAAGTCGCGCGGCGCCGAGGTGCTGGCGATCTCGGACCGGGAAGAGCTGCTGGCCGAGGCGGTGACTCCGCTGCCTCTGCCGGGCGGCGTGCCCGAGTGGCTGTCGCCGATCGTCGCCGTCGTGCCGGGGCAGCTCTTTGCCCTCCATTTAACGCTGACCAAGGGCAACGATCCGGACAGGCCGGTGGGGTTGAAGAAGGTGACGATCACGCGATAGAGCATGGAAGGTCGGAAAGTTGGATAGGCCAGCAGGCAGAGCGTTCGGCCCGCTGGTGGCTCCATCGGGCGGGTGAGAGAGGCATTTCTCAACAGCGCACACTCCAAGGAGGGAGAGGAAGATGAAAAACAGGAGCTTGCACGGTCTCACTGTGCTCTGCCTGGTGCTCATGGCCGCCATCGCGGCTTTTTTTATGCCGGCCGCATGTTCCGTCGCGGCATCGGCGGCAGACGCGGACGCAGAGGCGCAGGCGTTCGGCGAGACGGTTTCGGGTGCAATCAGCGCCGCGGGAGAGGCTGACAGCTACACTATCGTGGCCAATGCGGGCGACGCAGTGCTAATCCGGGTCAGCAAGGACGGGGGAGACCTGTGGCCCCGGCTC
This sequence comes from Anaerolineae bacterium, assembly GCA_035461725.1. GTDB lineage: Bacteria > Chloroflexota > Anaerolineae > JAAYZQ01 > JAAYZQ01 > JAFGIA01. Next base: position 750 of record DATHUZ010000221.1, on the reverse strand, counting down.
CGCCTTTACGCGCCGGGCGGTGCCCTGCTGCAGGAACAATATGGATCGACGAGCGCCGAGGTGGTGCAGCGCGTGCCGGAGAGTGGCAGCTACAACCTGATGGTCAGCGACGGCTATGACGGCACGTTCACGGGCAGCTACAAGCTGTACGTGCAGCGCCTGAACCAGCCGGGCAACGCCCTGGCGCTCACTTTTGGCCAGACGGTGACCGGAGCGATCCCACAGGCAGCCGAGATGGACACGTTCACGTTCCAGGCGGAGGCGGGCGACGTGGTCCTGGTAGGCATGAGCCGCACTTCCGGCAGCCTCTGGCCCGAGATCCGCGTCTACAACGCCAGTGGCAACGCACTCGGCGCTGCCAGTGGCAGCGTGCATGCCGAGCTGATCGTAACCGTCTTTCAAGCATGGCGGGTCTATCTGCCGGTGGTGGTAAGCGAGCACACAGGCGGCGAGGCCACAGCCCGGTGGCCGGAGCCGGTGCGACGGCTGGAGGTCACCGCTCCAGGTACGTATGCCATCCTGGTAGGCGACGGCTACAACGGCACCTACACGGGCAGCTACAACGTGCACCTGCAGCGGCTGAACAACCCCGGCAACGCCACGGCGCTGTCGTTCGGCCAGACGCTGGCGGGGAGCATCGGCATGGCGGGCGAGATGGACGCGTACACGTTCGCGGGAGAGGTGGGCGACGTGGTGCTGGCCGGCATGAGCAAGACGTCGGGGGATCTGTGGCCACAGGTGCGGGTGTAC
>DATHUZ010000220.1:0-1786 GCA_035461725.1 Anaerolineae bacterium | reverse complement strand
TTTGACGCCATGGGGGCCTCGCCGCCCGACCTCGGACGGCTGGGGCTCGCGGCGGCCCTCGTCGCCGGCTCGCAGCTCGTGCGCGGCGCCTTGCAGCTCGGCCGCAACTTTTCGTCGGAGGTGCTGGGGCAGCGGCTGGAGCGCGACGCCCGCGACGAGCTGTACGGCAGCCTCATCGGCAAGAGCATGTCGTTCCACGACATGCACGCCACGGGCGAGCTCATGGCGCGCGCCACGAACGACGTGCGCGAAATCAACCTCATGCTCAACCCCGGCGTCAACCTGGTGGTCGGCTCGGGCAACTTTCTTATCATGCCGCTCTTTGTGGCGCCCACCATCCATCCCGCCCTGATCCTCGCACCGGCTGTCTACCTGCTGGCCTACGTCCTCAGCGTGTGGCACTATCTGTGGCGGCTGGGCCCGGCCGCCGAAAAAGTGCGCCAGCGCTTTGGCCAGATGAACGCTTCCCTGGCCGAAGCCATCGAGGGCATCGAGACGGTCAAGGCGGCAGCTCAGGAGGAAAAAGAGAGCCAGAACTTTTACGGGGTGGTGCGCCTGTGGCGCAAGGCTTACGTGGCCCAGGGCGATATCGAGGCCACGTTCCTCCCGCTCCTCCTCCTGGGCCTGGTGCAGGCCGGCGGGCTGGCCCACAGCCTCTTCCTGTACCGTGCCGGTGCCGTGGACGTGGGCGACGTCGTGGCCTTTAACGGGCTGCTGCTCCTTTTTGGCTTCCCGACCTTTGCCGCCCAGTTCGCCTACTCGCGCGTGGCCACGGGCGTGGCCAGCGCCCGGCGCATCCTGGAGCTCATCAACGCCGAGTCAGAGCTGGACGAGAACCTGGGTGGGCACGAAGCGCCCATGCGCGGTGAGGTGCTCTTCGAGAACGTCGACTTTTGCTACAGCGGCCCCACCCAGGACTGCTCCGGCGAAGCGGCCCTGCAGGGGGTCAGCTTTCGCGTACGCCCCGGCCAGACGGTCGCCATCGTCGGGCAGACCGGCTCGGGCAAGAGCTCGATCGCCAAGCTGCTCAACCGCACCTACGACGCCGACCGCGGCCGGGTGCTGGTCGACGGCGTGGACGTACGCGACTGGAACCTGGAGGCCCTGCGCCGGCAGATTTCCATCATCGAGCAGGACATCGTCCTCTTTTCGCGCAGCCTCGCGGAGAATATCGCCTTTGGCTGCCCCGGCGCCACTCGCGCCCAGATCGAGCAGGCGGCCCGCGACGCCCAGGCCCACGAGTTCATCACCCACTTTCACGACGGGTATGACACGCCCGTCGGCGAGCGGGGTGTGACGCTTTCCGGGGGCCAGCGGCAGCGCGTCGCCCTGGCGCGGGCCTTTCTCACCGAGCCGCGCATCCTGGTGCTCGACGACTCCACGAGCGCCATCGACAGCGCCACCGAGGACCGCATCCAGCGGGCCATCGAGCGGGCGGGGGAGGGCCGTACCATGCTCCTCATCACCCACCGCCTGAGCCAGATCCGCCGCGCCGATCTCATCGTCGTCCTGCGCAGCGGGCGTGTCGCCGCCGTGGGCAGCCACGAGGAGCTCCTGCGCGATTCGGAAGCGTACCGCAACATCTTTGCCCGGTACGAGAGTTAACGAGATGTCTGTCTTTTTTGGCCTGGACAGCGAGTCTTACGACCGCGAATACACCGACGCGGAGCTGCTGCGGCGGATCGGGCGCTACTTCCAGCCGCACCGCAGGCGGGTGTTAGCCATCGGCCTGTTTGTCGCCCTGGTAGCGCTTGCCGGTGCGGCGCAGCCCCTGGTGATCTCGTGG
>DATHUZ010000219.1:0-3713 GCA_035461725.1 Anaerolineae bacterium | reverse complement strand
GCTCGCCGACGACATAGACGGGTTGCGCGGGCTGCACCACGACGCGGCTGCCGGTGGCCGGGGCCGCCGACAGCACCTGGATGGGCGTACGTCCCACGTCGCCGCCGAGGTGCGCGACGAGCTGCCAGGGGCCGGGATCGAGGTCGCCTGGCAGTGACAGCTCGCCATGAAGGGTTCCACGCGCGGTTGTGGTCAGCACCTGGCTGGCGACAGCCCGGCCCTGCTCGTCCTCGATGGTGAGTGTGACCGCAGTGCCCTCGGGTGGGAGGGTGTAGGCGCCGTCGCTGCCTGCCCGGACAATGGAGGAGAACCGGACGGTGTCACCCGGGTGATAGATACCGCGGTCGGGAATGGTGACGAGGGTGTGGGCGGCGCGAGGCCAAGGGGCGTACCAGCCTGGCTCGTCGCTCCACGTGGAATCGAGGCCACTGACCGCTACGTCGCCCGCTCGATCAGACATGACAAAGAGGGGCTCGGCGCCGGCAGGCAGGGTGAGCGCCAGGAGACCGTGTGAGCCTGTCAACCCTGTGGCGAGGAGGCGGCCGTCCGCTCCATAGACGACGACGGTGGCGCTGACGACGGGGGCACCTGTGGCCAGCTCTGTATCCCACACCAGGAGCTCTACCGGGCGACCTTCGACCGCCACGGTGGTGGGCGTGGTGGTGACGGGGAAGGTGGGCGTGAGAGAGGGTGTGGCGGTAACCGGCTCGGTCAGGGTGGGGGGCGGTGTGGTCGTGATGGGCGTGGTTGCCGTGGCTGTGGGCGTCGCGGTGATGGGGGCGGTGGTCGTGGCCGGAGGTGTGGCCGTGACGGCAGCGGTGGTTGTAGGCGAGGGGGTCACCTCGACGGGCATGGTGGTCGTGGCGGTGGTGGTGGGCGGCAGCGGCGGCAGCGTGCCCGGTGCCTGCTGGCGTGGGGCGCGCTTGACCACGAGCACGTGATCGGTGACGGCCAGGAGCAGGCCGGGCGCGGCGCCAGAAGCGTCAGGGTCCGGCTGTGGGCCGGGAGCGACGGCGTACAACCCCGGGCTCGCCCAGGACGGCAGTGTGACGGTGATGGGCTGCCACTCGAACGCAGACGTGGTTATCTCCTCACGCCAGGAGCCCACCATGTGCAGTCCGGTCGTGTCGATCTGCGCCGGCGCCTGTGCATATGGATCGCCAGAAGCGGGAAGATAGAGAGCGACGAGCTGGGTAGGGGTGATGGAATATAGGTGCCAGTCGACGGCGTCGGCGCCGCGATGGAGTGCCTGAAAGGCGCGTGTGCCAGGCCCGGGCAGCACCTGGACGTTGGGACCGAGGCCGAGATGCACTTGCGAAGGTGCGGTGAGAAAGGGCCACACCTGATCATCACCCATCTCTTGTCCGCCGGCCGCCGTGCGCGCACGCCCGCGCAGCCGGACCTCGTATGCGACCCCGGCCTGCCAGCCGGTCTCGGGGACGAGCACCAACGTGCGGCCATCCTCGCTCCACGACAGATCGACAGCGGTGCGAGGCGAAACTGTAAGAGCAGAGCGAACGCTCGACATGTCCATGGGCAGGGCAAAGGTGAGCGTGATCGGCGCGCCGAGCGACCAGAGCGGAGCATCGGTGGGCACGCGGGCGTCGAGCAGCAGGGGCTCGGTGTTCAGGTTCCAACTGTGGACACGGCCGAGGGGGGCACCGCTGGCGTCACGCACGGTCGAGGCTACCGACAGAGTGTAGTGGGTGCTGGCGGCGAGGCCACCACGCGGCGTGACGGCGAGCGTGTCGCCGTCCCAGGTGTAGACGGCGTCGAGCGCCGGCGTCAGGATGAGACCGGCCTCCACAGAAGCGCGATCCATGGGGCGCGTGAAGGGGATGAGGATGGTCGAGTCGAGCGGCACGCCCTCGGCGCTCGGCTCGGGCTCGGGCAGCTTGATCATGGGCAGGGTGGTGAACCCGGCCGCAATGGGCTCTTGCAGCGTGAAGCCAAGCCGGTCGCCTACGCCCGCCTGGAGCACGATCTGGTATTCGCCGCCGGGCAGCCAGGGGGCAGCGGGCTGAAAGACGAGAGCGGCACCGGCCGCTTCCCACGTGACCTGTCCGGGCACCGGCTCGCCGCCAGCCAAAGTGACGGTGAGGCCTGGCGCCGCCAGGTCCGGGTCGAGAGGGCGATTGAAGGTGATACGGACAGGCTCATGCAGGTCGACGAGCAAGCGCCCCGGTGCAGGGAGCAGGTCGGCGACCGACAGGGGCGGCGCGGTGTGAAACAACCAGCGCACGCCGGGGCGCGGCACCGGGTCGCCGGCGAGAAAGGTGTGGGCCAGGCCGGCCTGGTAAGCCGTGCCGGGTGCGAGAGGCGAGGTGGGGCGAAAGACGAGCGTGCGCCCGTCGCAGTCAAACTCCCCGTTGACGCCCGGGGAGATGGTGAAGGTTTGAGGTGTAGAGGTGCAGTCGAGGTCGTAGGAAAACCGGGCGCGGAGCTCGGGATAGGCCCCAAGGTCAGCCGCACCCGAGGTGGGTGCGGACTCGACGAGCAGCGTTGGCAGGAGGAAGGTGCGCGCCAGCTCGCGGGCGAGCGGGCGACGAAACATGGCGCTGCGCGCGTCGTCGTAGAGGCGGAGGGTGTAGGTGGTGCCCGGCTCAAAGCCGGTGCCTGCGGGGACGAAGGTGACCTGGTCGCGTGCGGCGCTCCATTCAAGCGAGTAGGGTACGTCGGGCAGGATGGAGAAGGCGGTGCCGACGCTCTCGCGATCCATGGGCTGGTCGAAGGTCAGGGTGAAGGATGTGGTGGGCGTGACCGGCTCGCCAGGCGGTGGGTCGACGTGGGTAACCCGGGGCGCGTGGAGCGGCACGTCGCCGACCCAGATCAGGGCGGCGGCCAGGCCGCCAAAGACGAGGCAAGCGAGCAGTACGACGAGGATGGCCGCCAGGCCGGGCCTACAACCTCTTTTGCGACGCATCGGTTCCTCCTCTCAGAGGGCTACATCTTGATACAGCCCCCGATACGGCTGGTGTTCGCCACCTCGCCGGCGACGTCCAGGAGCGGCACCGGGCGCTCGGGCCAGTTGGTGGCCACCCGGCAGGTAACGTCGTCTCGCTCGGGACAGGAGCGGCACTGGCTGTGGATCCAGAGGATGGCGCGGCTGAGGCGCGAGTAGGCGAGGGAGACGTCGTCGTCCTCTACGCCTTCGTCGTCGGACGACATGAGCTCGATCGCACCCATCTGGGCGAGCATGTGTGCCAGGCGGCCCTGGGCAAAGAGGGCTTCGGCCTCGCCGGCCCCCTCTTCGGTGACCTGCGGGTTGTCGGGAAGGCCCTCCCACTGCTCCATGACGTCGTCATACACGGCAGGGTCGCGAAACTCGGCAGGGAGCGGCAGTCCCTCGGCGCGCTCGGGCCAGCGCATGAGGGTGAGGGCGATCATCATGCTAAAGCCGGTCATGGCCGGCGGCATGTCGGGCACCATGAGGAGATCGGCCAGGTCATCGGCCTCAAACCCGGAATCAAGCTCAGACAGGATGGCGTGGCGCTGGATGCCGGCCCAGGTGCGCACGGCTGCGCGCGCGGTTTCAGGCAGCTCGTCGAGAATCACGAGTGCGATGCGGGCGATCTTGACGAGCTTGCGGCTGCCGACACGGCGGCCGGACGGCTCGTGGGGCAGGTGGCCGTCGAGAACGCTCATCAAGAAGTTGATCGGGTCCTCCAACAGCTCGGTGGGCAGGCCGGGCAGGGAAAGCAGCGGTTCCAGCT
>DATHUZ010000218.1:0-5684 GCA_035461725.1 Anaerolineae bacterium | reverse complement strand
TCACCGTCCTCTTCTTCTACCTGCTGCTTCTATGGAACGGTCGGCGTGCGCGCCGGCTCCTGCTCCTCGCCGCCCTCGTCTTTGGCCTTGGCCTGGCCCACCACCGCACCACCTTGCTCCTGGCACCTGCCGCCGTCGTGTACGTGTGGCTGGTCGATCGCACTGTGTTTCGCGATCGGCGGCTGTGGGCGCAGGCCGCACTGCTTGTGCTGCTGCCCCAGCTCCTCTACCTCCTCATCCCCCTGCGCGCGCCGCACACCCCTTACCTCCACCTGCCCCTCGCGCCGGGTCGGGAGCTGGTGCTCTACGAGAACACGCCCGCCTCTTTTTTCGACTTTATCCTCGGCGGCCCGTTTGGCGGATCGCTCGACCTGTCCGTTGACCTCGGCCGCCGGGTAGTCATGGCAGCTCGGCTGCTCCAGGCCGAGATCGGCTGGACCGGGATCCTGCTCGCCGGGACAGGCGCCGTTTGGCTGGCGCTCTCACGGCGGACGGCCCTGCTGGCACTCACAGGCGTGGCGTACCTCGGCACCGTGGCCTTTAACCTGGTGTACACGATCGGCGACATCTTTGTGCTCTTTATCCCATCGTACATGGTCCTTGGCCTCTGGGTCGGCCTGGGCGCCGCCATCCTTGGCACGCTGGCCGCGCGCGCCATCCAGCATCTGGCCGGTCGCCCTGCCCCCACGCGCCGCGTGGCACTGCTGGCTGTCCTCCCCCTCTTCCTCCTCCCGATCTGGCTCACCGCCTCCAACTATCGTGACGTCGACCGCAGTGGCAGCACCTCGGCCCGCAACGGTTGGCGGGCTCTCCTGTCCAGGCCGCTGTCTCATGGTGCCGTGCTCGTCAGCGACGATCGAAATGAGATCATGCCGCTCTGGTACCTGCAGTACGTCGACGACGTGCGGCCGGACCTCCTCGGCCTATTTCCCCTCATCACCCCCGACCAGCCGTCACTCGGCCACGTCCTCGATCTGGCACTCAGCACCGGACGGCCTGTCTACCTGATCAAAGAGATGCCGGGGATCGAGGTCAAGGTCGACGTCGAGAATAAAGCCGGCCTGCCACGCGTGCTGGGGCCGGCGGTGACAGCCGCACCCGAGTACGAGCTGGCGGAAGAGGTCGACGGCCGGATCCTTTTAGCAGGCTACGATCGCACGCCACGCACTCCGCGCCCGGGCGAAACGCTGAGTGTCAGCCTGGTCTGGCAAGCGAATGCCGAGATCGACACTCCTTACCAGAGCTACGTCCACCTGGTCGATGCGTCAGGCCGGCCGCTCGTCCAGAGCGACCACCGCCCCGGCGACATCTTTTATCCCACCACGCAGTGGCGCCCCGGCGAGCGGCTGCGCGACGATCACGCGCTGGCTGTGCCGGCGGGCACAACACCAGGTGTCTACTACCTCGTCGCGGGTATGTACCAGCTTGCGGAAGATGGGGCCATCGTGGCGATCGGCGACCCGATCACCCTCGGGGCTGTCGCCGTAAAAACCGGCATGGTGACGCCTGCCGGCGAGCCGGCCTACCGCGCCGGTGTAAGGTTTGGCGGGCAGATAGAGCTGGACGGCTACGACACATCGACCGGCGGAGGCACGCTGGACGTCACCCTGCGCTGGCGCACTCTCCATCCCCCGTCGTCCGATTATACCGTCTTTGTGCACCTGTTGGACCCCGCGGGCGGGATGGTGGCGCAGGATGATGCGCCTCCGCAAGGCGGCGCCTACCCTACATCTGTGTGGGACGTCGATGAGATCGTGCTCGACCTGCACCGGCTGGTGCTGCCCGCGGGCCTGCCTGTTGCCGGACTTGAGGACTACCGGCTGCGCGTCGGTCTCTATCGCCCCACGACAGGCGAGCGGCTGCCCGCTTCCACCGGGGATGACCACGTCACCCTCCCCCTTGCTGACCTTCCCTGATCTGTCATTGGATCAAGCGGGGTCGGGGCACCGGCTGTCTGGCACTGTCTACAGCTCTGCCAGTACCTGCATCGCCCGTTCTCGGTAAACCCCCACGGTATCGAGATCGACGGCGCGCTGCAGGTGACGCCGGGCCGCCTCGATCTCGCCGGTGTGTGCGCAGAGTGTGCCGAGATGATAATGGGCACTCGCCATGCGGGGATCGAGGTCGAGTGCATGCTCCAGGACTTCTCGACCTTCTGTTACCCTGCCGACGAGAAAGAGCGCCCATCCGAGCAGATCGTGGCCCCGCGGATCGCCGGGAGCGAGCGCCACAGCCGCCTGTGCTGCCGCCAGCCCACCCTGCTCAAGCCGGTACAGGTGATCGACGTAAAAGTGGCCGAGAAGGAGCTGAAACTCGAGGTCACCCGGCGCGGCTTCCACGGCACCCACGTACCACTCCTCTGCCCGGTTGTACTCGCCCAGCGCCACGAACGCTTCCGCCATCTCGACGCGCACAGCGGCATTCTCCGGGTCGCGCTGTGCCGCCTCCCACAATGCGGCCTGTGCCGCGGGCAGATGCCCTACCTGCTTGTTATGCAGGCCGAGAAAGTAGTAGGCGAGCACCGAGTCGGGATCGAGGCCCAGCGCACGCTCCAGTAGTGGTCGCGCCTCGCCTGTCGCACCCATCCGATCGAGCGTGTGCGCCAGGTAAGCGAGTGGCTCCGCGTCGTCGGGCGCGAGTGCCACAGCCCGTTCCAGGTGCCGTCGCGCCAGAGGCAGCTCACCGCGTCGCAGGAACGCCGTGCCGAGCAACATCTCACTCCGCGCCGGCATCCCCTCCGCGCTCGCCTGGGCTGCGGCTGCCACGGCGGCGACCAGATCGTTCTCCCCGGCCGCCTGCAGGTGAGCCGCTGCCGTGTCGAGGTCGTCTGTTAGCTCCAGCTTGCCCACAAGCGCATGCGCCTCTGCGGAAACAGCGGGTGAGGGGGCGGCAGCCAGGGTTCGTTTCGCATCCTCTTCTGCTTGCTCGAACCGTCCCTGCGCCAGGTTGCCTCGTGCGAGTGCGACGAGCACGCGTGACTCGGCCGGTGCCAGCGCCTGCGCTCGATACCACGCCTCCAGTGCCGCGGCCCAATCACCCTGGCCCGCTCGTGCCTCTCCCAACCCCAGCCATGCCGTCGCGCCACCGCCACGCTGCACTGCCTGCACAAAAGCCCGTGCCGCTTCACCAAACCGGCGCTGCATAAGCAGCACCTCGCCACGCCACAGTGCTGGCTCCGGTGACCGTGCATCGAGCCGGCTTGCATCGCCGTATGCCATGAGGGCCGCACCATATTCCTCGGCAGTGCGATACGCCTCGGCACGGCGCATCGCCTCGGTATAGCCACGCGGAAAGGGCAGCAAGCCGGCGAGCAACACGCCCAGCGCCACGAGGATTATCCCGATCGTCCTCACGATCCGCTTGTTGTTCGGCATCGATGTGCACTCCCTCGCCAGAGCGATTCTAGCACACTTTTTCCAGCCCGACAACCCCAGGTCCGGCTCACAGCGTGGCGACCGCACAATCGTCCTCACGGCGAGGCGGGCAGGAGAGCCGGCTCACAGGATTACGATCACGACCATACCCGAATTTGACAGCATGCCGGAGAGTGTGTATACTCCCGCCCGCATCTGAGAGCACGTTAATCCCAATACTCAGTATCTCTGATAGTGAGTGCTTGACAGGCGCTGGGGAACCGGACACGCACCGCCCAGCGGCGCCCGAGACTTGACAACTGTGCAAGGATGTGGTACATTATGCGACGTAACGTGGGCACTGCCCACAGCACATTAAGCCGACGTCTAGCACAGATAATCGATCAGACGGCTACGAGGCTGGACACGTACCACCTCGGGGCCACGACCACGGCCGGACACCGACTTGACACGGCTCGATAAGTGTGCTATAATGTGCACGCTGAAGGTTAGCAAGGCTGACCTGGCAGTACACAAGGAACCTTAATCCCTGATAAAAACCAAGCTTGCGAGGGATCATGGCCGGCAGATTGGATAGCACGTCTGTTGGTCGCTTTGTCCCCCCAAATATCGGGGCAGAGGCGCAGAAGCAGAGGCAAGCAAAAGATGCAAGGAGCCTGCATACACAGGCATGTGATTTGACAACGCGGATGCGATGTGGTACAATCACTCCTTGCCTCTCCTGATAGGGAGAGGTTGCACCTTACACTAATAGGGAAGAGGCGGGTGAGCGGGGAGCGGGTGGTAAGAGGCGAGCCGTCACAGGGGTGAGTGGACTTGACAGGGAGTTGGGTCCATGGTACACTCCGCCGCCGAGTGAAGAGGGCGGACCTTAACAACTAAAGAGTGATAGGAAGGAACCAGCGTTTCAAAGGGAACTGCGGCCTCGACACGTCGAGGCTGGTGTTTCTGGAGAAATAGTGCTTACGGGTCCAGAACTTTCGTAAATCAATTTACGGAGAGTTTGATCCTGGCTCAGGATGAACGCTGGCGGCGTGCCTAACACATGCAAGTCGAACGGTCACCCCTGGATTCGTCTGGGGGTGGGAGTGGCGAACTGGTGAGTAACACGTAGGTGACCTGCCCCGGAGAGGGGAATAACTGCTGGAAACGGTAGCTAATGCCCCATGAGCTTGGCGATTCACATCGCTAAGTAAAGTTCCGGCGCTCCGGGAGGGGCCTGCGGCCCATCAGGTAGTTGGTAGGGTAACGGCCTACCAAGCCGATGACGGGTAGGGGGCGTGAGAGCGTGATCCCCCACACTGGCACTGAGACACGGGCCAGACTCCTACGGGAGGCAGCAGTGAGGAATATTGCCCAATGGACGCAAGTCTGAGGCAGCAACGCCGCGTGCGCGATGAAGGCCTTCGGGTTGTAAAGCGCTTTTCTGAGGGAAGAGAGAGGACGGTACCTCAGGAATAAGTCACGGCTAACTACGTGCCAGCAGCCGCGGTAATACGTAGGTGGCGAGCGTTATCCGGAATTACTGGGCGTAAAGCGCGTGCAGGCGGTTCGGAAAGTCGGACGTGAAAGCTCCTGGCTTAACTGGGAGAGGCCGTTCGAAACTACCGGGCTTGAGGTTGGGAGAGGGACGTGGAATTCCCGGTGTAGTGGTGGAATGCGTAGATATCGGGAGGAACACCAGTGGCGAAGGCGGCGTCCTGGCCCACACCTGACGCTGAGACGCGAAAGCGTGGGTAGCGAACGGGATTAGATACCCCGGTAGTCCACGCTGTAAACGGTGGATACTAGGTGTTGGTGGCTATCGTCATCAGTGCCCAAGCTAACGCGATAAGTATCCCGCCTGGGGACTACGGCCGCAAGGCTAAAACTCAAAGGAATTGACGGGGGCCCGCACAAGCAGCGGAGCGTGTGGTTTAATTCGAGGCAACACGAAGAACCTTACCTGGGTTTGACATGTACGTAGTAGTGAAGCGAAAGCGGAACGATCCTTCGGGAAGCGTACACAGGTGCTGCATGGCTGTCGTCAGCTCGTGCCGTGAGGTGTTCGGTTAAGTCCGGTAACGAGCGCAACCCTTGCCGTTAGTTACAAGTGTCTAGCGGGACCGCCGGTTTATTGCCGGAGGAAGGTGGGGATGACGTCAAGTCAGCATGGCCTCTATATCCAGGGCTACACACACGCTACAATGGCCGGTACAATGGGTTGCCAAGCCGCGAGGCGGAGCTAATCCTAAAAAGCCGGTCTCAGTTCGGATTGCAGTCTGCAACTCGACTGCATGAAGTCGGAGTTGCTAGTAACCGCAGGTCAGC
>DATHUZ010000217.1:0-3164 GCA_035461725.1 Anaerolineae bacterium | reverse complement strand
GACTGTGGTCCAGCACGGGCAAGGTTGGATCTATTCGGCATTGCGATATGCCGCCCTCACGGGCGGAGCACGGTGATGGTCTGCTCCAGGGTGTTGTTCGTGCTCTCGTCAATCTCGTCGATCTCGTCGTTCGGGTCGGCGAGGGCGCGGGTGGGTAGATTCTCGCCCGTGGTGGCGGGAATCCAGGTGTAGCTCAGCTCCTTGGTTTCCCCGGCCGCCAGCCCCGGCACGTCCCATTCGACAGGCACCGCCTGGTCGGCTACGAGCGACCAGCGGACGACAAAGTGACTGGCGTCGCGGGAGCCGTCGTTGCGGATGGTGACACGCACCTTGCAGTTGTTCGTGCGAAAGCAGGGGTTGGGCTCAAAGCGGATCGACTCGACGACCAGGTCTGGCAGATCGGCCATCTCGCCCGGTGAGACCGTGACGGTCACGGACTGCTCGGTGCGCCCGCCCTCGCCCACGGCCGTCATCAGGTAGGTGGTGGTCCGGGATGGGCAGATCTCGTGCGATCCGGGGGTGGCGACGCCACCGATGTCGTGATCGATGGTCACCTCGGCGGCATAGTCGACCTTGCCCCACTCCAACGTGGTGCACTCGCCGGCGACGATGCGGGCGGGGTTGGCGGTAAAGAAGGCGATCACCGGCTGCAGGGCACCTTCAGTGGAGACGACGAGGGTAACGGCCGCCGTGCGCTCGCCCTGTGCGTCGCGGGCCGTCAGGATGTAGCGAGTCGTGGTGGCAGGGCACACCTCGGCCTTGCCCGGCGTAGCCACGCCACCCAGGCCGGGCTCGATCACGGCCTCTGTCGCGTTTTTGACGAGCCCCCACTCGAGCTCGGCACACGCTCCCGGGGCGATGATGCTCGGAACGACGCGAAAGTATTCGATCACCGCCCGGGTGGCGGCTTGCACGCTCACGGTGACGCTCCGCGTTGTCTCTCCGCCACCCGGCCCGGTCGCGCGCAGGGTGTAGGCCCTGGTGGTGTCGAGGCAGACGTCGATCCTGCCCTCGGACGCCACGGGACCCACGTCACTCAACACCAGGCGCGTGGCGTTCTCGACGTCACCCCACTCGAGGCGCGTGCAGGTGCCTTCTTCAATCTCTGATGGCTGGGCACGAAAGAAGCCGATCGCGGGCAGGACGGATGGCGTGTCGGTGGGGGTGGGGGGGGCGGCCGTGGGCGGCGGTAGGGTATCGGTGGGGGATGGCGGGGCCAGCGTGGGCAGGCCGGTGGTCGTTGGCTGAACGGCCGCGGGCAGCGTAGCCGCCGCTGCGGGCAGACCGGTCGGCGCGGCAGCAATGGGGCCCTGGATCGCAGAGGTGGGCACCGTTTCCTGATTGTCTCCACGGAAGCGAGGGAGGAGGAGCAAGAAAAAGACGACGGCGGCAGCAAGCGCCAGCATGCCGGCGACCAAGAGAGGCAGATAGGTGCGCCCGCGCGGCGGCGCTGGTGCCATGGGAGGAAGACGCTCCACCAGCGTGTCTTGCCCGGCGATGCCGGCCGGCAGATCAACCTGGAGCTGTATGTGGCCGATGCGCACGAGGTCACCGTGGCGCAGGATGGTTGGGGTGGTAACGCGCCTGCCGTTGATAAAGGTGCCGTTGGCACTGTCGAGGTCGTGGAGCACCCAGCGACGGCCCTCGCGAGTGATCTCGGCGTGGTGGCGCGACGCCTGGGGGTCGGGGAGGACGATGCTGTTTTCGCCGTGTCGCCCAATGGTGATCACGTCGCTGCCGAGGGGAAACCATTCACCGGTTGCCTGTTCTACCAGTCTACCAACGGTCATGGTGCGTCTCCTATCGCCGCAGGAAGCGGCGCTCGATTTCTTCTACGCTCAGGGTAAAGAGTGCCGGGCGCCCGTGTGGACAGGGCGCCGGCGACCAGGCGGCCATCAGGTCGTCGAGCAGGGCCTGCTGCTGCTCGGGTGTGAGCAAGTCGCCGGCTTTGACGGCAGCCCTGCAGGCGGCTTTGTGTGCCACCTTTTCGCGCAGCTCGTCGGGAGCCAGGCGGCGGCCGGCGGGCAGCTCTTCGATCAGATCGGCGAGCAGCTCACGCGGCGGGATCGCGGCGAGAGGCGCGGGCAGGGAACGAAGGGCATAGCTGGCGCCGCCAAAGGGTTCGAGCTCGAGGCCCAGGTCGGCGAGCAGCCCGAGATTGGCGTCGAGCAGATCGGCCTCGTGGGGCGTGACGTCGATACGCGCCGGCGGTGAGAGGCTGATGGGGCGTGCTTCGCCGAGCAACTGCTCGGCGAGGACCGATTCGTGGGCGGCGTGCTGATCGACCACGACCAGGCCGTCGAATGTCGCCGCGACGATGTAGGTGCTTTTCACCTGGCCGAGGGCGAGGGGCCGCCCACTCGCCTGGTACGAGACGCCCGGCTCGGCGATGCCGGCAGGGGCCATGGGCGTCTCGGGGAAGGGCCAGCCAGGGGTGCCCCACATTTCGTGCACTGGATAGGGGGAGAGCGCGTCGGCGACGGCCTGGCCGAGCGCGCCATAGACAGCACGTTCCTGGGCAAAGCGCACTTCGGCCTTGCGCGGGTGGACGTTGACGTCGACGAGGGATGGATCGAGCTCGAGGTGGACCACGGCCAGCGGGTAGCGGCCGGGCGGCAGGCGCCCGGCGTAGGGCCGCTCGAGCATGACGGCGAGCAGGCCGGAGCGGATGGGCCGGCGGTTGAGAAAGAAGTATTGCCTGTCGCGCCGGGCGCGGCCGACGGCCGGGCTGCTGATCAGGCCATAGACGCGCTGGTCGCCCGCCTCCCAGGCGATGGGCAGCATCTCACCCGCGGCTTCGCGGCCGACGGCGAGGGCAAAGCGCTCGAGTGGCGACGCCGGCGGCGCCACCAGGCGCTCTCGCCCGTCGACCGTGAGCTTGAAAGCCACGGAGGGATAGGCGAGGGCGTAGCGCACGACCGCCTCGTGGCAGAGCTCCACTTCGCGCATGGGGGATTTCAAGAAGCGGCGGCGCGCCGGCGTGTTGTAGTAGAGGTCGGCAACGGCGACGCTGCAGCCTGTGGGGCTGGCAGCCGGGGCGATTGACTGCTCCGCCCCCAGCGCCACGAGGCGCGTGCCTTCCAGCTCGGCGGCGGTGCGGGTGACGACCGTCACGTGGGCGACGGCGGCGATGGCTGCGAGCGCTTCGCCTCGAAAGCCGAGGG
>DATHUZ010000216.1:0-2660 GCA_035461725.1 Anaerolineae bacterium | reverse complement strand
AGGTGCAAGAAGCCCTGCAACATCTCGCCACGGAAGAGATCGTCGTCCACCAGCGCGATCGTTGGTACGTGGCACCCGCGGCCACTGCACGCACAATGCGCGAGATCTTTGAGGTGAGGACCACGCTCGAAGGGATGTGTGTCCGCCTCGCGGCAGAGCGCATTTCGGACGAGGACGTGGAAAAGATGGAGCATCTGCTCAACGACCACGAGCGGGTCCTGCGAGAGGGAGACAACCTATCCCTGCTTGCCGTCGATCAGAAATTCCACAAGCTGCTGTACGAGGCATCAGGCAACCGATTCCTGGCACAGGCGCTCGACGAGATGTACACGCTCATCTTTCGCCTGTCCTATTTTGCGCTCGACAGGATGGCGAGTGTCCGATCGAACGTGGAAGAGCACCGCGATATTGTGCAGGCGCTCAAGAGTGGGGACGGCCGCGCCGCCGAGCGCGCCATCCAGGGCCACATCGCGCACTTTCAACGGATGGTCGAGCAGCAGCTCCTGTAGCGCCGCGGCCGGGTGTGGTGGCCCGAGTGGAGGGAAGCAGAGCCAGGTGGTGGAGCTGGGCACGCCGGGCTGTCGCCCTGGTCGTGGCGGGTCTGGCCCTGTGGCTCGTCATCCGCCA
This sequence comes from Anaerolineae bacterium, assembly GCA_035461725.1. GTDB lineage: Bacteria > Chloroflexota > Anaerolineae > JAAYZQ01 > JAAYZQ01 > JAFGIA01. The sequence continues at coordinate 2,033 of DATHUZ010000216.1, read as the reverse complement.
GGTCGACCCCTCGTCCCTGATCAAGGTCCTGGCAGGTGTCCGGCCGGGGTGGCTCCTCCTCGCGCTGCTGGCCGTCGTGTGCACGACCGGACTGAAGGCGATGCGCTGGTACGTGCTGCTGCGCCGCTGTCACCCAGGCGCTCCTTTTGTGCGGTTCGTCCGCCTCTTGTTCATCGGCCAACTCGCCAACACGCTGCTGCCACGACTTGGTGACGTGGTGCGCGGTGTGTGGCTCGGGCCCGAGGTCAAGGGGGGCGTGCCCGCCGTCCTGGGCAGCCTGGTTGTGGAAAAAGCCCTCGACACCCTGCTCGGGCTTGCCATCCTGCTCGGGCTGGTGCTGTCGACCCCACTTCCTCCCTGGCTGCAGCGGTCGCTCACCGGCCTGTCGGCCCTGGCCGGCGCCCTGCTGCTGGTGTTGTTCGCCGTCCGCACAAGTCGAGTGCGCCTGGCAGCGCTCGCCCGCCGGCTGCCAGCCGGTGCGGGTGCGCGGATCGGGAGGTTGATCGGCGATTTTCTCCTCGGCCTGGACCTGCTGCGCGCCCCTGCCGACGCGTGGCTGAGCATCCTCCTGTCCGCCACGATCTGGGCGTTCGCCGTGCTGACGAACGTATTGGCGATGCGCGCCCTGGGCATCGATGCCCCCGGCTGGGCTGCCTGGCTGGTCGTGGTTACGGTCTATGCCGCTACCTTTTTGCCGACGGTCCCGACGCAGATGGGGGTGTTCGAGTACGCGGCGGTGCTGGCACTGCAGGCCGGCGGGGTCGCACCCGAGCCGGCGCTCGCCTTTGGCCTCATTCTCCACTTCCTGGTGCTGGCACCGCCGGCCGTGCTGGGTGCGCTGTCGATGGTGCAAGAGGGGATCGAGTGGCGAGGACTGCAGGCTGCACGGGAAGTCGTGAAGAGCCGGTGATGATGGCAAGAGCGCACCCGGCAGGCGAGAGAGTGCCCGGCTCTGAGCACCACCCCTCACTACCCGCCCTGATCGTGGGGGGCGTGGCGCTGGCCGTGTTCGTGGCAACGCTGGCGCCAGGCCTCAGTTTCGATCACACCGGGACCGACGGCGGCGACCTGATCGCCGCGGCCTACACCCTGGGCGTGCCCCATCCGACGGGTTACCCCACCTACACGCTGCTGGCGTGGCTTTTTACACGGCTGCCGATTGGCGTCGTGGCTTACCGCGTCAATCTCCTGTCCGCCGTCTCGACGGCTGCCGCCGCTGCTTTTCTCTATTGCAGCGCGCGTCGTCTTCTGCCCGCCGACCGACCCCGTTTCCTGCTCCCCGTTACGACAGCACTGACCTTCGCCTTTGCCTCACTGCCCTGGTCGCAGGCGGTGATCAGCGAGGTGTATGCGCTGCTCGGATTCTTGGCATCGCTTCTGCTCTGGCTGCTCCTGCGCTGGCGGGACGGCGGCGGCGATCGGTGGCTGTGGCTCGCAGCGCTGACCTTTGGCGTGGGCCTTGGCAACCACGTCACGCTGCTGTTCGCCGCACCCGCGGCGCTGATCCTGCTGTGGCCCGAGCGCGGGCGATGGCTGCGCCCACGGGCGATCCTTCCCGCGCTCGCCCTGTTCGTGGCCGGCCTGAGTATTTATGTCTACCTACCCTTGGCTGCCGCGCACAGGCCCCCTGTGAACTGGGGCCACCCGGTGACGTGGGAGCGGTTCCTGTGGCTGCTCGGCGCGAAGCAGTACCGGATCTTTGCCTTCAGCCTCGACCCGGCGGCGATGCCGGCGCGGCTGGGCACGTGGGCGCTGCTGGCCGGCGACCAGTTCGGGTGGTGGGGGCTGGCGCTCGCGCTCTTTGGCGGGTGGGGGTGGTGGCAGCGCGACCGGGCGTTAGCCCTGGCGGCGGCGGCGTGGGCCGGGCTGATCGCCGTGTATGCCTTTTTCTACGACACGAACGATTCGCACGTGTACCTGGTGCCGGCGGTGCTGCTGCTGGCGCTCTGGTGGGGCGAGGGTGCGCGCCGGCTGGTGGAGATGGTGAGCGCATCGAGGCCGGCGTGGCGCCGGGCGGCGCTGGCCGGCGTGGC
>DATHUZ010000215.1:0-2084 GCA_035461725.1 Anaerolineae bacterium | reverse complement strand
CGGGGGTGGTCAGCGTGGTGATGTCGATGCCATAGAACTCGGTCGACAGGTCTGACAGCGTGCCATCACCGTGCATCTCGGCCAGGATTTCGTTGAGCCGGTTCAGCATCGCATTCGACGGGCCACGGCTCTTGTCCAGCGCGAAGGCCAGCGGCTCATAAAAGGCCGGTGTGCCCACGTACTTGAGCGGCAGACCGCTGTCGATGGCGTTCTGGATCGTCGGCTGGGCCGACATGACGGCGTCGAGACGCACACCATCACCCAGGCTCAGGTCCTCGATCGACTCGGCGTCGGTGGCGTATGGCTGCACCGTGATGCCCGAGGGCGGGTCGTACATGACTTGGCCGCCCATGATCGCCAGCGAACCGTCGAGGTATGCCTCGTAGGTGGTCGCGGTGCCCAGGCCCACCGTCTTGCCCGACAGGTCTGATACTTCCTGGATATCGGTGTTATCTGTATGCACGGCAAATGAAGCCGGCGTGTAATAGTAGGGGTCGGTGAACCAGAGCACTTCGGCGCGGCTTTCTGTGGGCGTCATCGAGCCGACGCTCAGGTCCCAGCGCCCGCCCCAGTTGCCGGCGGTGATCAGGTCCCAGTCAGGCGTGACGAATTCGACTTCGACGCCGAGACGCTCGGCGACTTCTTGGGCCACTTTTACGTCGAATCCATCAAGCTCACCGGCGTCGTTGATAAAGCTCTGAGGGGCATAGTTGGGGTCTGTCGAGACCACAAGCTTGCCGGCTTCCATAACCTGGTCGAGCAGGTCCTCCTCACCCGGCTGGGCGGGGGGTGAAGTGGGCTGCGGTGCTTGCGTCGCCGGGGCGATCGTCGGTGCTACCTCGGGCGTGGCCCCGCACGCCGCCAGCATGCTGGCCATCAGGGCAAGGACCAACAGCACAGAAAACAGGGAACGCTTACCGATCATCGGAATCTCCTCCTGCAGTGGTTGTATTGCTGTGACAGCAAACTTTCGGTCGAATCGTCGAAACGCTCTGTCCTCTCTTCACATCACCACCTTTCCAGATCTTGTTGTGCTGCGAAGGTGCGCCGGCCTGGCCTGCTGCCGGTCAGCACCCGCTGAGCACTGGCGAAAAGCTATTCTTCGTTCGCCCTTTTTGGGAAAGCGCGATTAAGTATATCAAAGGTGTGCCGATCTGTCAAGGCGCATCGATTTATGGTTTTGCACCTGGGTGTCTTTCAGTTTGTTCGGCAAGCCGACTGCAAAATGCAGAACGCTCCGAGATGCGCCTCCGAGCCAGAGAGTCTGATAGGCGCCCCTACCATTTGCGATCTGTGGGCGGCGAGCCATAGTCGACGACGGCCTGCGCGATCAGGTGGGCAACCTGCAGGCGAAATGCCCATCGGGCAGGACTCGCTTCCATCTCTGTGAGCCACGCATCGTAGCTGCCCGCGGCCTCGATCTCGGCGGTAAACCGGTCCGCCGTTTCGAACTCGAGCCCCTCACACGCGCGATAGCCGGTGCGAAAGGTGAAAGTGCTGTTCGCTTCCGCGTGGCATTTACGATTCAGGAGAATCAAGGGCCATTCTGCGTCTACCCCCACCGTCTGTTCGCGCGATAGCTCCAGGAGTGCCTCGACTGCGCGCCTCGACAGGCCGCGCGACCCGGCCCCCACGTCCCACTCCAGGCCGGTCGCCAGGGCAAAGGTGTGATTAAACAGTGGCTCGGTCTCGCGCTGGTAGGCAGGGTGGGTGGCCCAGGCACGCGGCGTGCGCCCGAGCACCAGCAGGTCGTGGCGTGCGATGTCGACAATCACCTCTTCCAGCTCGTCCGGATAGTGGGCCGCCCAGTGGAGCGCGCGGTCAAAGTCGCACATCTGCAGGTGGGTCGTGCCTGCTTCCAGGCCGGCACGCACCGTCGCCCGCCGCACATTGCCGATGCCCACGATGCCTCCTGGGCCTTCCGGGTCGCGCCACACCACCACGCCATGATCGGCCAGCAGGTCGAGCAGGGTTGGGTGTGTGTCGCGCGAGCAGTAGGCCACGAGCGCCGCGTAGCGGCCGGCGAGCCATGGCAGCACCTCCGTGGCCATGCTCGCCAGCGCGCCTGCCGGTTCGTGGGCCGT
>DATHUZ010000214.1:0-8262 GCA_035461725.1 Anaerolineae bacterium | reverse complement strand
CGTCGCTTCTGCCATCGGCTGATCGTAGAGGTCGGTCAAGATCTGGGCGGTGCGTTCCAGGGGAATGAAGTGACTCTGGTTGAGGTAGACGGCCTGAGCTTTGATCTCCGGTCCGTACTGGACTGGCTGAGTAATGGCGGCTGGAAACGATCCCGTGTTCATCTGTCCGCACTCAGGACAGCATTTCACTTCTGCGCGATGCTCGGTCACTTCGACACGGACTGGCGGTAGGTCGAACACCTGTCGCGACTCGTAGCCATTGGCCGGCACTTCGATCAATGAAGCCTGGCAATGGACACACTTGTGAGCAGGATGCACTTCGACGTGGTCTGGGTGCTCTACAGCTTTCAACGTGTGTCCCTTGTGCCCGGGCTGCCCGCCTGTCTTCTTGCCGCTGCGTTTGCGCTGACTCTTCGGTTGTGGCTTCTTGAGCCCATCGCTCGATGGCGGCTTGCTACTGTTGCGGCTGTTCTTTGCCTTCTGCTCTTCCAGCGCCTGTACCCGAGCCTGGAGCTGCTCAATGAGCTCTTGTTGCTTGAGAATCATCTCACGTTGCGACCCGAGGATGGTGACAAAGTCGCTCACCAGTTTCGCAACCAGCGCGACCACGCCTTCTTCACCTTGTAGGTAAGCGGCGCGTATCTCTTCTCGCGATGGCAGATTCAACGTGACCATGTGCATATTGTGCCTGGCCTGTACGATTTTAGCAACTTAAGCACAAGCCATGGATGGCTGAGTAGTTACAATAAAACAACAGTATCGCTTGCTCGGGGAGGCTTTCGCCCGGTGGACACCCCCCCAGCAAGCGGCTTGCTGCGCAAGCCTGGCCTCCAACGCGCGCCAGTCGTCGAGCTGACCGATGATTCTGAAACAGATCGCGACACGTGCCGGGCACTGGCCAAGTTGATCAAGTCGGCGAGCTGTGATACCATTGCGTGCGCGAGGAGGCAGGCAGGTGGAGACGATTCTCCTGATAGAAGACGAGGTCGAGCTGGCACGGGTGGTCGCCCGCGAGCTGGAAGCGGCAGGCTACACCGTGCTGCGCACCACAGACGGCAGATCGGCTCTCGACGCCTTTGCGCGTGCCCGGCCCGACCTGGTGATCCTCGACTGGATGCTGCCCGGCCTCGACGGCCTCGAGGTGCTGCGCCGCATTCGCCACGAGTCGGGGGTGCCCGTGCTGATGCTGACGGCGCGCGGTGAAGAGGTGGACCGTGTGCTCGGCCTGGAGGTGGGCGCCGACGACTATGTGACCAAGCCCTTTAGCATGCGCGAGCTGATCGCCCGCGTCCGCGCGCTCCTGCGCCGGCTGACGCATGTGCAGCAAGTGCTCGCGGATGACCGCGCGCCCCAGGTGGACGCGATCCATTACGAGGGGCTTACGCTGGACCCCGCGGGCTACAGGGCGGTGCTTGAAGGGCAGCCCCTCGACCTGACGCGCACCGAGTTTGACCTGCTCCACTTTTTGCTGCGCCACCCCGGCCGGGTATTTAGCCGGGCCTACCTGCTCGACGCCGTGTGGGGCGCGCACTATGTAACGGGCGACCGCTCGGTGGATAATGCCGTGTTGCGCCTGCGCCGCAAGCTGGGCGCGCTGGGCGACTGCATCGAGACGGTGTGGGGCGTCGGCTACCGGCTCCGGGCCGGGTGCGGCGACGAGCCCGGAGCAGTCCCGTGATGCGGCGCACGGTCGCTCGCCTGCTCCTGCGCGCCCATCCCGTGCAGGCGCTGGCGGAGGCGTGGCTGGCCGGCAGTGGCGTGCTGGCACTGCTCCTCTGGCTGCAGGCAGACCTGCAGCCCAACGGAGTGTTTCAGGGTTGTCTGTTCCTGAGTGCCGGCGCAGCGCTTTGGTGTGCACTGCGCATCCGCCTCCCCCATCACACGCGCCGCTGGCGCCTGGTCGTCGCCGACGTCGGGCCGGCCGTGGTCCTGAGCTTGTTGCTGGCAGCGACGTGGGGTATGGCGCTCGATACTTTCTGGGTGCCACCGCCCGCCGCCGCCGATATGTGGCTGGTGGTTCTTTTGCTGCTGGCCACCGGCCCCGAGTACCTGGTGTTGCGCGTGGGGATCCGTGGCTGGGACGTGTGGAGCGCGCTTCGGCGGCGGCACCTGGTCTGGTCACTGACCCACCTCCAGGTACAGGTCGTGGCCCTGTTCGCCACCGTGTACGTCGTGCTGCTGACCATCCTTCTCTTTGTCGAAGGCTACCTGCCCTCTCAGGCTGCCCAGGAGAGTGGCATCCTGGCAGTCGTCTCCAGCCTGGTTTTCACCTTCCTGCCCTTGCTGGGTGTGACCCTGGCAGCAACCGCTTTTCTGCTGGCCGTCGTCCTGCCGCCGACGGCGCTCTTTTCTTACCTGCTGTCACGGCGCACCACGCGCCGCCTGCAAGCGCTCACAGGTGCCGCGGCCCGGCTGCGTGGTGGCGACTATCAGGCCCGGGTCGAGGTCGACGGCGAGGATGAAGTGGCACAGCTCCAGGCAGATTTCAATGCGATGGCCGCCGACCTGGAGCGAGCGATGGGCGAGCTGGCGCAGGAGCGCGACCGGGTAGCGTCGCTCCTGAGCAGCCAGCGCGCGCTGACGGCGACCGTATCGCACGAGCTGCGCACGCCGGTTGCGACGGTGCGGGCGTATCTCGAGTCGGGCCGCGCAACGTGGGGTGCCGGGCTGTCGGCTGGGGGCCAACGCGACCTGCAGGTGGTGGAAAACGAGATCGCACGCCTGCACCTGCTTATCGACGACCTGTTTACCCTGGCGCGCGCCGAGGCGGGCGGGCTCAAGCTGGAGGTTGGAGCGGTGGACGCCGGCGCCCTGATCCGCCGCCGCGTGCAGGCCCTCGCTCCGCTGGCGTGGCAGTCGGGCAGGGTAGAGGTCGTGGCCGACGTGCCCGCCTCGCTGCCGCGCGCCCTCGCCGACGAGGCGCGGCTGGAGCAGGTGCTGGGCAACCTGCTGCGCAACGCCGTGCGCCATACCCTGCCGGGCGGGATCGTGATCGTGACGGCCTCGCAGGAGGATGGCCGGGTGCGAATCGAAGTGCGAGACACGGGTGAGGGGATCCCACCCGAGGAGCTGCCCCACATCTGGGAGCGTTTTTACCGCGGAGAACGCAGGCTCGAATCGTTGCCGGCCGGGGCCGAAGCAAAAAGCGGCGCCGGCCTCGGACTCGCCCTGGTGAAAGATCTCACCGAGGCGATGGCCGGGACCGTCGCCGTTGAAAGCAGTCTGGGCCAGGGAACCTGTTTTGCCGTCAGTCTCCCCTGCGCCAGTACCTGATCTCTAGTACCTTCTCTTCACTGCAACTCGATCTCGCTCAGCCCCTCCCTGCTCACCGGCGTGTCAGCCTGCACATAATCGTTTTCTAACAGCAGCAAGGTGACGACCTGCAGGTACTGCTCATCCGACAGGCTGCCCGGCGCGTTCTGGGGCATCGCCCTGTGCACGTAGCTATAGAGGGCATCGGCCGTACCGTACACGTTTAGCCGTGCCCGGTCACCCATAAGCGCCGGCCCGACTCCTCCTTCCCCCTGCTCGCCGTGGCAAGAGGCGCAATGGTCCGCGTACACCTCCTCGCCGGCCGCAGCCAACGTGTCTGCTGTCGTACCCTCCGGGGCAACGGTCTCTGTCGGTGGCGCTGTCGTGGGCGTGTCCGGGGGTGCGGTCGGGTCGGCGGGCGCCTGGGGCTCGGTGGCCGGAGGCGACGTGGCCACGTCCCCGTTGCCGGCGCCATCACTCTCTCCACAGGCGGCGACGAGCAAAAGGCCGCTCGCCAGCAGTGCCACCAGGATGATGCCGGACAACCATCGTCTCATTCCATGCGGTGTCATCGAGATGTATCCCCCTTTGATGATTTGAGTCTGGCTGTGAACGCGCTCCGCGTTCGATGCGCATTCCTGGCGTTTGTAGACTCGTAGATTCAGTGCCCGTGCTTTGGCGCCCTGAATCTACGAGTCTACGAGGCCAAACCTATGAATCTGTGAGCCGCCGCCGGACTATCCGCTGACCATCACGGGGTGTGGGATCACGGCGCCCCAGATGTAACCCTGCTCGTTCCACACCTGCTCTTCGACGGGCCATTGGGTGTTTCCTGCGGCGTCGGTGGCTCGCGTCGTGATCGTCATCTCACCCGGCTGCGCACTGAACGTGTACCGCCACCGTGTGCCGGCTGCCGCGATGTTCTCTCCGAACAGCTCCGCGGTATCCCAGCTCTGCCCTCCGTCGAGGCTCACCTCCACGGTCTCGATCTCGGCGTAGGGTGACCACGCAAAGCCGGTGATCGTCTGCTCTCCCGCGCTCAGCGTCGCGGGCCAGGGCAAGGCGATGGCGCTCTTGACCGTCTGCTCGTTGAAAGGTTCTCCTTCAGGCGGCCCTTCCGGGTCGGAATATTCGGGGCCGGCCAGGATGTAGCTGGTCGTGTTCCACCTCGAGTAGAGCTGCTCGTCGGCCACCTCGAGCGAGCCGAGCCACTTGACGTTAAAGATGCCAACGTAGCCGGGCACCAGCAGGCGCGCCGGAAAACCGTGGTCGTAGGGCAACGGCGCGCCATTCAGCGCATAGACCACCAGCGTGTCGTCAGCCATCGCCTTTTCGATCGACATCGGTTTGGCGACCTGCGTCACGTCGAGTCCCGTGCCCATCACCGACACCGCCGATTGCATGACACCTGCCCGCTCGAGGATGTCAGCCAGGCGGACGCCGGTCCAACTGCCCACGCCGTAGGCTCCCGTGATCCACTGGGTGCCCGAGCCCGGGTTGTCGAGCAGGATGTCATAGAGCCCGCGCCCGTTGCCCGCGCATTCGATAAAGCGCGTCACGGTCTGTGCCGGCATCGCGAGCAGGTCCTCGAACGTCAGCTCGATCTCGTTTTCAACAGCGTTTCCGAATATCCGCAGTCGCCATTCAGCCGGATCGAGAATCGGCGGCGCCTCGTGCGTGCGAACGAAAAAGAGGCCGCTGTCGGTGAGGTAATCCTCGGTAACCTCCGGACGCATGCGCGTCTCGGCATTGGTGCCGTGGACGATGAAAAAAGGTGCCAGCACCGGCTTGGCGAACGGCGCGGCTGCCTCGGCCTCCTCATCGCCGTTTCCCGCCTCCGCGGTTGGTTCCTCTGTCGGCGCGGGTGCCTCTGTCGGTGCCATGACCTCTTCTGTCGGCGCCAGGGTCGGCTCTGCCTCGTCTTCCGCGCCACATGCCACCAGCACGGCCGCCGCCCCGCCTGCTGCCAGCAGGGTGAGGAACTCGCGACGGCGCATTCCCGTCCGTTGGACTCGATGCCACAATGACTCGACTTCTTGTTCTACCCGAGGGTCCAGCTCACTCATTTTCTCCTCCTCTATAGAGTGTGTGGATCTCGTGCGCCCGGCTCCACACCACGGCTGATAGGTACACGAAACATACCCAGTATATCACATTGTGCGGGGTCAAAAGTGATGGATTGGGTTGGAGAGGAGTTGGAATAGTTGGCGGCGCCTGCGACAAATCTGCGACAAAGAGGTGATACGCGCGCGACAGCGACCTGCTATGCTGAAAGTACACTATACAGGAGGTACAGATCATGGATAATCTACCGATCGTGACGGCCGGGCTGACGCGCCGTTTTGGCGGGATCACGGCCGTCGACGGAGTCGACCTGCAGGTGCCCACGCGCAGCGTATACGGTTTTCTCGGTCCCAACGGCGCCGGCAAGACGACGACCATCCGCCTGCTGCTCGGGCTGCTGCGACCGGACGCGGGCGAGGTGCGCCTGTTCGACGCACCCCTCGGTCGCCACCGACGCACGCTGCTGCGACGCGTCGGCGCACTCGTCGAATCGCCGTCGCTCTATCCCAACCTCACCGGCCGCGAGAACCTCGAAGTGACCCGCCGGCTGGTCGACGCCACCCGTGCGCAGGTGGACCGCGCCCTGCACATCGTTCACCTCACTGGCGCGGCTCACCGGCGCGTGGCCGGCTACTCGTCGGGCATGCGCCAGCGCCTGGGCGTTGCCCTGGCACTGATGACCGATCCTGAGCTGATCCTGCTCGACGAGCCGACGAATGGGCTCGATCCGGCGGGGATGCAAGAGATCCGCGCGCTGCTGCGCGCGCTGCCAGAGGAATATGGCGTCACGGTCTTTTTGTCCAGCCATCTGCTCGCCGAAGTCGAGCAGGTAGCGACGCACATCGGCATTATACAGAGCGGGCGCCTGCGCTTCCAGGGCACGCTCGAAGCGTTACACACCCAGGTGCAGGAGCAGGTGGTAATCGACGTCGACCGGCCCGAGCAGGCGCGGGAGCTGCTGAACCGGGCAGGGTGGCGCGTGAACGGCAATGGCGGGCACCGCCTCGCAGTCGCCGCGAACGGTCGCTCTGACGCGGCGCTGCTCAACGCCCGGCTCGTGAACGAAGGTGTGAACGTCTACCGCCTCGCGCTCGAGCGACCGACGCTTGAAGATATTTTCATGATGCTCACCAGCCAGGCCCAGCCTGCGTGACAAAGGAGGAAATCAGAATGGAACTGGTGCGAGCCTTGCACGCCGAGCGCTTGAAGCTCAAGCGCACGCTTGCCTTCCTGCTGGCGCCGGTGGCGCCGCTCGTCATCGTCGCCTTGCAGCTCGCCGTCGTCCTGGACAGCGCCGACCTGATGCGCCAGAATCTACCGGCCGACCCGTGGAGCGCATATGCAGGCCAGGTTGTGTTCCTGTGGACCATGCTCATGCTTCCCCTGTTTGTCACGCTCGAGACGGCGCTGCTGGCAAACCTGGAGCACGCCAACGGCCAGTGGAAGCACCTTTTTGCGCTGCCGGTGAGTCGCGGTGCAGTCTATGCAGCCAAGCAGGTCGCTGCCCTTGTCCTGATCGGGATCAGCATGGCGACACTGTACATCTATCTCGTCGGCAGCGGTCTTGTCCTGCGCGTGGTCGTGCCAGGCCTTGGGCTCGAAGCGCCCGTGCCCTGGCTACCGCTGCTGCGCTACGTGGTCCTCGCTTTTGTGGCTTGCTGGCTGATCCTCGCCATCCACACCTGGGTCGCGCTCCGGTGGCACAGCTTTGTCGTGGCAAGCACCGTAGGGATTATCGCCATGGTCGTTGCCGTGTTTATCTTTCGCAGCGATACGTGGAACGCCTGGTATCCGTGGACACTGCCGGGCCTCGTCACAAACAGGTTGGAAGACAACGTCCTTCTGTGGCGCGAGCTGCTGTTCGGCGGCCTGGGCGGGATCGTATTCGCCCTGCTCGGTGGCTGGGATGTGACACGCAGGGATGTGGTATAGTTACACAGAGAACACGGAGATACACGGCGAGAAAGACTCTTCTCTCTCCGTGTATCTCTGTTTGTCTCTGTATCTCCGTGTAGCTGCCTTCAAGAATCTCGCTTGCGCATAAATTCCGCTTCTTGCGACAGGACGCGGCGCAGAATGGCGATCGACGCGGCGTAGGTGGCGTCGACACCAAAGTAGGAGAGGCTCTTGGACAGGAGTGTCTGCCGCCGGCTGTAGGGTGTGTCCGACGCGTAGTGAAGCACGCCGATGTCGTACGGCGCGTTGATAAACAGGTTCACAATCTCGTTCGTGGGGTAGCGTGTCGGATAGATGTCCTCGTACACCGCGCTCAGGTAGGGGCCCGTCTCCATCTCGATATCGGTATACCCCTCGTGGTAGAACACCCCCATGAACTCTTTGTTCTGGAGGTAGGTGCCGCGCACCGTGACCGCCTTCTGGTTATCGAACACGCTGCCCCGCCATAGGTAGGGTGCCACGTCGGCGGCGACGAAACAATTCCGGAAGAGAAAGGTGTTGCGTGAGTGCTCGTCGTACACCACATTCGGGATCATTACGTCGCCTACCTGGCCGTTCAGCGTCGCGGCCTTGCCCATGAAATAGACGCCCAGCAGCTCTCCCAGGTTCGTGGTAACCTGGCTAAAGATCTGATACGCGGCCATGCCGAGTGGATAGTCCACGTTAAAGATCGCGGCCTCACTGTGGCGCAGGCAGTCGAGTGCGTCCAAACGCACCCGCTCGTCGAAATCCTCCGGTTTTAGCGACTTGAACTCGATCACCTGCGCCGCGACGTCGAGGTATTGCGGGTTTTCGACGTGCAGGATGCCGCGCTGGCGATGATAGCCGGTCATCGCCAACTGCTTTTCCGCCTGCTCTTCAACGCTGCCGTGGCGCAGGTACTTGCCCAGCGTATAGTAGAGCAGGTTATCAAACTCGCCCCGGCGCCGGCCATCGCCCACCTGCTCCTTCAGCCGCTGGTAGTGGTACCAGAGGTTCTCCGGATTATCG
>DATHUZ010000213.1:0-3090 GCA_035461725.1 Anaerolineae bacterium | reverse complement strand
CCAGGCGGGTGGGATGTGCCACCATCACAATCAAAAAGATCGAGGGCGACGAGCGCCGGCCATCACGCCAGATGGCAGAGCGCCTGGCCGGCGCGCTGAAGGTGCCGGAGGACGAGCAGGGTCAGTTCCTCGCCATGGGCCTGGGCGAGCGGGCCGCCGACACGCTGCCGCTGGCACGCGAGCCGCTGCCCGCCCGGGGCCAGGTGCCCCCCTGGCTTGAGGGGCGTGACGTCACCCCAGACAACGGAGCTCAATTTGTCGGGCGCGAGCAAGAGATGGCACGGCTGCACACCCACCTGGAAGAGGCGCTTGCCGGCAGCGGGCACGCGGTGCTCGTGGCGGGCGAGGCGGGAAGGGGCAAGACGGCACTGCTCGGCGCATTTGCGGACGCGGCGCTGGCAGCAGACCCCGGCCTCGTGGTCGCACGCGGGGCGTGCAGCGCGGTGACCGGGCTCGGCGATCCCTATCTCCCCTTCCGTGACCTCTTGGCAAGCCTGGCGGGCGACGTCGAGGCACGCTGGCAGGCCGGTGTGCTCACGACAGAGCAGGCCATGCGCCTCTGGACACTGGCACCGGTCACCGCCAGGGTCGTGGCTGCGGCCGGACCACAGCTCGTCGACGTCCTGGTGCCACACTCCACCATCCCCCGCCGGCCCGGGGAGAAACAGGACCACGGCGAGGGGCGGCGCGACAATCTGTTCGAGCAGGCCACCGCCGTGCTCCGTGCCCTGGCGCAGCAGTCACCGCTGCTGCTCTTGATCGACGACCTGCAGTGGGCCGACAGGGCATCGGCCAGCCTCCTCTTTCATCTGGCCCGGCACCTTCCCGGCAGCCGCATCCTTCTCGTATGTGCCTACCGGCCGAGCGAGGTGCTCGCCAGGCCACCCGCGCAGTCGGGCGACGGCGCCGGCTGGACCCTGCGCGAGACGCTGCTCGAGCTCGAGCGCCTCTTTGGCGAGATCGAGATCAACCTCGACACATTCGACCCTGTGCAGGCGCGTGCACTGTCCGACGCGCTCATCGACCGCGAGCCGAACGACCTGTCCGAAGCTTTCCGCGTCAAGTTCTTCTGGCAGACGCGCGGGCACCCGCTCTTTGCCGTCGAGCTGCTGTGCGAGATGCAGGCGCGAGGCGACCTGGTGCTGGATAGCGCAAGACGCTGGGTCGAGAGTGGGCAGATCAACTGGGAAGCGCTGCCAACACGCGTCGCGGCTGCCATCGAGCAGCGGCTCCACCGGCTCGACACCGGGGCGCGACAGGTCCTCGACGTCGCGAGCATAGAGGGCGAGTTTTTCACGGCCGCCGTGGTCGCTGCAGCGAGCGGGCTGGACCAGGCGGAGGTTGTGCGCGTCTTGACAAGCGAGCTGGGGCAGCGCCAGGGCCTGGTACACGAGCGAGGTGAGCGGCTGGTGGGCGATCCGCGGCAGCCTGGTGCGAAGCGCCTGGCTCGCTTTCAGTTTCGCCACGTCCTTTTCCAGCACTACCTCTACCAGGCGCTGAGTGATGCCGAGCGCCGCCGGCTGCACGCACGCATTGGCGAGAGCATGGAAACGCTTCACCGCCCAGATCTCGACCCTGTCACTGCCGAGCTTGCCCACCACTACACGCAGGCAGGCACTCCCGACAGGGCGATCGAGTTCCTCCTCAGGGCCGGCGACAGAGCGCGCACCCTGTATGCACACGACGAGGCGGTGGACTATTACCGCCGGGCACTGTCGTTCCAACAGGCTGCGGGTGACAGGGAAGGGGCCGCGCGAACGTTGATGAAGCTCGGGCTGGTACACCACACGGCTTTCGACTATGCCCAGGCAGCCAAAGCCTACCGGGAAGCGTTTGGCCTGTGGCGCCAGGCTGAGGCCCTCACCCCGGCGGCCGTCGCGCCCCCCCAGGCGCGCCACACGCTGCGCCTTAACTGGACCACGCCGTCGACGCTCGACCCGACGCTGGCACCCGATCTTGTCAGCAACGCACTGGTCAGCCAGCTCTTTTCCGGCCTCGTCGCCCTGACACCAGACCTCACCGTAGTGCCCGACATCGCGCAGCGCTGGGAAGTGGCAGACGGAGGGCACACCTATACCTTCTTCCTCCGCGATGATGCCCGCTGGAGCGACGGCGTACCCGTCACCGCCGGCGATTTCGAGCTCGCCTGGAAGCGTGCGCTCCACCCGACCGCCCACTCACCCCTTGCCGGCCTCTTGTTGCGCGAGCTGCGCGGTGCCGCCGCCTTTGCGCAGGGCGAAACGGACGACGAGTTCCAGATCGCAGTGACTGCCGTCGACGACCGCACCCTCGTCGTCGAGCTGGTGCGGCCCACGAGCTATTTTCCCCAGCTCGTCACCTTTCCCGCCCTCTTTCCAGTACCGCGTCACGTGGTAGAGCGCAATCCCACAAGGTGGGCATCGGGCGCCGCTCTCGTGAGCAACGGTCCCTTTACCCTCGCCGCACGTGCGCCCGGGCGCATCGCGATGGAGCGGAACCCGGGGTGGCATGGACGCAACGAGGGCAACGTGGGGCGGATCGAGCTGACGCTGGACGCCGAACCGGAAATGCTGTGGCGCATGTACGTGTCGGGGGAGCTCGACGTGCTCAATCTTTGGATGCTCCCGCCCGAGATGGTGAATGCCGCGCGCCACTACTATCCCCAGGAGTACATCTCCGGACCCCAGTTGCTGACGCACTATTTGATGTTCAACACACGCCTGGCTCCGTTCGACGACGTCCGCGTGCGCCGTGCCTTCGCCCTGAGCACAGACCGCGACCACCTGGCAAACGTTACCCTCGCCGGAGCACTCGCCCCCGCCACCGGCGGGTTTGTGCCGCCGGGCATGCCGGGCCATCTGCCCGGTACGGCGCTCGCACCCGACGTTGCACAGGCCCGGGAGCTGCTCGCCGCCGCCGGATTCCCCGACGGTCGGGGGTTTCCCACCGTCGAGTGCCTGATGCGACACGGGCGGGCGCACCTCGTCGAGCCACTCCTCGCCCGGTGCCGCGAAAACCTCGGGATCGACGTACGTGCGCGCGAGTTGTCGCCACTCGAGCTCCTCGGCCACGATGCCGCGGGTGGCTTTAACCTCGCCTTTGGCTACTGGG
>DATHUZ010000212.1:0-6790 GCA_035461725.1 Anaerolineae bacterium | reverse complement strand
GCGGATCGTCGTCGGCGTGGTTGAGCCACATCACTTCCAGGGATTTTCAGGGGGTGTGAAAAGCGCCGCGATCGGGCTGGCGGGGCGGGAAACGATCGACAGAAACCACGCCCTGATGGCCGATCCACGCGCCCGGCTGGGGCGATACGCGGACAATCCCACGCGCCAGGATGTGGAAGAGATTGGGCAGATGATCAACGTTCACCTGGCGCTGAACGCCGTGCTGAATGGGGAGAAGGAAATCGTGCACGCCTTTGCGGGGGCGCCGCGGGCCGTGATGGAGGCGGCGGTGCCGGCCAGCCAACAGGTCAGCCAGGTGGTCGTGCGCGCACCCTTCGACCTGGTGATCGCCTCCCCCGGCGGGCACCCAAAGGACCTGAACCTCTATCAAACCCAGAAGGCGCTGGCACACGGTAGCCTGGTGGTGCGCGATGGGGGCGCCCTGATCCTGGTGGCGGCGTGCCCGGCCGGCGTGGGCAGCCAGGGCTACGAAGCGTGGATGGAAGGCAAGAGCTCTCACGAGGAGGTGATGGCCTCCTTCGCGCGCGAGCCTTTCCGCGTCGGGCCGCACAAGGCCTACCTGGTAAGCCGCGATGCCGCGCGGGTGCGCACCATCCTGGTGTCCGAGATGGCGCCGGCGCTGGTGCGGGACCTGCTCCTCGAGCCAATGGAGAGCATCGACGCGGCCCTCGGCCTGCTCCTCCCCGGCCTGCCGGCCGGTGCCCGGGTCGGCATCCTGCCCATGGCCTCGTCGACGATCCCGCGCCTCCAAGAGGCGGAGTGATCGGGAACACATCATGCCGAACGAGCAGGCCGCGGGCAGAGGCTATCTCGACGAAATTCTCTCCATCCCCGCGGGCGAGCTGGCGCAGCGAAGCAAGGTGCGCCTGGAGATCCTGCCCGACCTGGAGGCGCTCTACGACCACCTGGCACGCGCCATTGCCGGCGAGATATCGCGCCGCAACGCCGCCGGCGAGCCGACCCGCCTGATCCTGCCCGTCGGCCCGGTGGATCAGTACCCACGCCTGGTCGAGATCTGCAACCGGGAGCGGATCGGTTGGCGTGACGTCCACGTCTTTTACATGGATGACTATCTCGACTGGCAGGGCCGGCCCCTGCCGCTCCACCACCCCCTCAGCTTTGAGGGGTACGTGCGGCGCACCATCTATGACCGGCTCGATCCCGCGCTGCGCATCCCCGCGGATCAGGTGTGCTTTCCCGACCCGCGTGACCTCGATCGCATCAGCCAGTGCATCGCGGAGGTGGGCGGCGTCGATACCTGCTACGGCGGCATCGGCTACCACGGGCACCTGGCCTTCAACGAGCCGCCGGTCTCGCGCTGGTACAAGCTGACGCCTGCCGAGTTTCGCGCCTCGCTGACGCGCATCGTGCCGCTCGCGCCCGAAACGATCGTGATGAACAGCATCCGCGCCACGGGAGGCAACCCCGCCGCCCTCCCGCCGATGGCGGTGACCCTGGGCATGTCCGATATTCTCGCCGCCCGGCGGCTGCGCCTCTACTGCCAGGGCGGCGCCTGGCAGCGCACGGTGCTCCGCATCGCCCTGCTGGGCGAAGAGGACGTGGACTGGCCGGTGACTCTGGCGCAGGGCCACCCCGACTATATGATCGTAACGACACGCGACACGGCGGCGCCCCCCGTGCCGGGCATCGCCGCGTGACATAGAGAGACGAAAGGAGCAACGTCGATGAGCATTGGAGCCCCTTCGATTTCCACTGCGCCGGCAGCAGAGGCCGGCGCGCGCCGCGGCCGGTGGCGCACACTCGTGGCCCTGGCATCCGGCTATTTCATCGACCAGGGCGAGAGCCAGGCCATGTCGGTCCTCTTTCCCGCCATCCGCGACGCACTCGGTTTTGGTTACGCCGGCCTGGGCCAGATTGCCGGCTGGCGCAACCTGCTCCAGGCACTCAGCGCGCCGCTGTGGGGCTTTATAGCGGACCGCACCAGCCGCAAGTGGGTGATCGTCTTTGGCACCGGCCTGTGGGGCCTGTGGACCGTGGCGTGTGGGTTCGTGACCAGCTTCGAGCAGCTCTTCTGGGTGCGCGTGATCGCCGGGCTCGGGCTCGGCTGCCTGCTGCCACCCACCTTTTCGATCATCGGCGACCTGTTTGGGCCCGAGGAGCGGGGAAGGGCCAACGGGTTCCTCGGCTCGGCAGGCTTTGTCGGCGTCATTGTCAGCGTCGTCGTGCTCGGCTGGATGCTCGGCGTGCCCGGTCTCGGCTGGCGATGGGGGTTCTACGTGCTGGGTGGTGCCAGTGTCCTGTCGGGCGTGATTATCGCCATTTTTGTCAAGGAGCCGCCGCGCGGGGCAGCCGAGCCCGAGCTGGCAGGCCGCATCACCGAGGCCGATGCGCTGCGGTTTCGGATCAAGTCATCCGACGTGCGCGAGATCCTGCGCATCCCGACGATGTGGGTGACGTTCATCCAGGGCATTTTCGGCGTCACGCCGTGGGTGGTGATGGGCGCCTATTTCGTCACCTGGCTGGTCGACGAGCGAAGCATCACCCAGAGCCGGGCGCCGCTCGTCTTTGGCGTGATCCTGATCGGCCAGGCGATTGCCCAGCTCGTAGGTGGGCTGATCGCCGACTGGGCGCACCGCCGCAGCCCAAAGCGTGGGCGCATCGTCGTTTCCCAGATCTCGATCCTGAACGGCGTGTGGATGACGGCGTTCATCTTTGGCGTGCCGCTCGGCTTTGTGCCGCTGATCCTCGCCGGCCTGGTGACGGGCAGCATGATCGGCTGGGCGGGCAAGGGCGGCCGTGACCCCATCCTGCAATCGGTGCTCCGCCCCGAGCTGCGCAGCACCGCCTGGGCCATGATCGCCGCCGTCGAGGGCGGCCTGTCGGCGCTGTCAGCCTTCCTGGCCGGCTGGCTGGCCGAAGCATACGGCCTGCGGACGGCCATGTTGGTGTGCGTGCCGGCATCGTGGTTCGTGCTGTTCCTCTGCTGGTTCGGATATTATCTCACGTACCCCCGCGACGAGGCCCGGCTGCGCGCCCAAATGGCTGACCGGCGCGAGCAATTGACAAGGAGTTAAGCATGAGTTTTTTAACCCACCTGGAATGTGGCCTGTGCGGCACCACCTACGACGCCGACAGGTTCTGGAATCTGTGCCCCGCGTGTGGCAAGCCGCTCCTGGCGCGCTACGATCTCGACGCGGCGCGCCAGGCCGTGACGCCCGAACAGATCGGGGCGCGCGAGGCGTCCCTGTGGCGCTATCGCGAGCTGCTGCCCGTGCGCGACGCGCGTTACATGCTCGATCTGGGCGAGGGCTGGACCCCCCTGGTCCACGCCACCCGCCTCGGCGAGGCGATCGGCTTTGACAACCTCTACGTCAAGGACGAGGGGCTGAACCCGACGGGTTCCTTCAAGGCGCGCGGCCTCGGTGTCGCCATGTCCCGCGCCCACGAGCTGGGCGTCACCGCCGTGTCGATCCCATCGGCGGGCAACGCCGCCGGGGCGATGAGCGCCTACGCGGCGCTGGCAGGGGTGGAGGCACATGTGTTCATGCCGCGTGATGTGCCGCCCCTGTTCGTGGCCGAGTGCCGGGCCCTCGGGGCCCAAGTCACCCTGATCGACGGCCTGATCACCGACTGCGGCAAAGCCGCGGCGGAAGGCGTGCGCCAGTTCGGCCGGTTCGACATGTCCACGCTGAAGGAGCCGTACCGGATCGAGGGGAAAAAGACGATGGGCTACGAGCTGGCGGAGCAAATGGGGTGGGCACTGCCCGACGTGATCATCTATCCCACCGGCGGCGGCACCGGCCTGATCGGGATGTGGAAGGCATTCGACGAGATGGAAAAGCTCGGCTGGATCGGGCCGGAGCGGCCCCGCATGGTCACAGTCCAGTCGACGGGGTGCGCGCCGATGGTGCGCGCGTTCCACGACGGGTCAGAGTTTGCCACGCTGTGGGAAGGGGCCGCGACCAAGGCCGACGGGCTGCGCGTGCCGGCGGCGGTCGGCGATTTTCTGATCCTGCGTGCTCTGCGCGAGAGCGGTGGCACCGCCGTGGCCGTGCCGGATGAAGAGATGATCGAAAGCTGCGACCTGATCGGCCGCACACACGGCATCTTTGCGGCGCCCGAGGGCGGCGCGACGCTGGCAGCCTTTCATCGCCTGCGCGCCGACGGCTGGGTCGCCGATGGGGAGCGCGTCGTGCTCTTTAACACCGGGAGTGGGCTCAAATACGCGCACCTGTGGGCATGAGGCGAATGGGAAAATGGAAGATCGGAAGGCTGGAAGGTGGTGGTACACTGTGCCGATCAGCCTTCCAACCTTCCAATCTGACTCTTATAGGTACCTCGCCATCCCTCGCTCAAAGGCGCCCATGTCGTCGTTTTCGATCCCAAACAGAGCTTCCTGAAGCGCAAAGGTGCCTATGTAAAATCTCGCCCTGGGCAGCGCATCGAGCATCTCCGGGTAGGCGGCGCTGCATTGATGGTAAAAAGCCTCGCCATAACAGGTGAGCAAGCCGGCGAAATCGACGGCCGGGTCACCGATCCCGGCGCCCCCAAAGTCGAGAATCCCGACGATCGCCAGCTCATCGGGATCGTACAGGATATTGCCCGCACCAAAGTCACCGTGCCGCAGCGTGGGCTGGAATGGGTACCGATCTGGCGCTGCGAAGAAGGGCTCAAAATGTGCCGTCACGTCCCGCCGCGCGTCAGGGCGCATGTAGGCGAACAGCTTGTCGCGGATGCGGGCGTACATCGCCGCCATCTCTTCCCGAGTTTCGTGACGCCGCAGCCCCACGGGCACGATCTCGCCTATCGGAACATGGTGCAGCTCGTGGAGAAAGTGGCCCAGTTGAGTCGCCATCCTGGCCCGTGCTTCCTCGTCAGAGATCGCCCGGAATGACTCGCGCCATAGGGGCGTGCCGCCGATCATCCTGTAGCCCACAAACGCCTCGCCCACGGCCTCCGTCTCGACGTGGGCGTAGAGCGGTTGTGGGATCTGGAGCGAAAGGCGACCGTGCAGCGCCGTCTGTAGGGCAATCTCCTGCCGCAATGTCTCGACTGCAGCCGGCACACGGGCAAAGCGAAAGACGAGGGTGTTGTTCACGATCAACACGACGTTGTACTGGCCATCGTGGTTCACCACCGCCGTCTCAACCTGCAGCTCCGGGTAGTGTCTCAAGATTGTCTCGATGAGAGTTGTAGTGTCGATCATGGGCCCCCCTCGCTCCGATTCGTCACACGAGCCATTATTTTCGGTGACGCCATCATAACACGCCAGGAACCAGGCAGCAAATAGCGCCTATGGCGGCTCCAAGACAGAGCTCACGGCGCTCCACCTATGCGGTCCACGCAACCAAAACTCACACAACCCGAACTCACTCTTGACACGGGTTCGCTCGTGTGTTATAATTGCACACGTGTGCAAAGCACGTGCGCGTGCGGCGCACGCGCACGTGCATCGCAGCACGCGTACACAAAGGGGCCACGAGACGTTTTGGCCCTTTTTTGGAATCTGCTTTGCACACGTGTGCAAAGCCTGGTGTCTAGGACACAGAGGGATATGACCGTCTCGATCAAGGATATTGCTCGAGCAGCCGCCGTTTCGCACTCGACCGTTTCGCGGGCACTGGGCGACAGTCCACTCGTGAGCGCCGAAACCAAGGCACGCATCCAGCGCCTGGCGCAGGAGATGGGCTACTCGCCCGATGCCCAGGCGCGCAGCCTGGTCATGGGGCGAACCCTCACCATCGGCCTCGTCGTCACGACCATTACCGATCCCTTTATCGCCGAGATCGTCCAGGCTGTCGAAACCACCGCCCACGAGCGTGGCTACAGCGTCATTCTCGCCACTTTTAGCTCGCGCCGTGAGCGCGAGATCGCCGCCGTGGAGATGCTCCAGTCAAAGCGAGTGGACGCCGTGATCGTCACCTCTTCGCGCGTCGGCGCCCACTATCTGGCCCACATCGAGCGCTTGAGCGTGCCGGTGGTGTTGATCAACAGCCACAGCGCCCACACCGGCCCCTACACCTTTGCAGTCAACGTCGACAACCGCCACGGGGCGTGCGTGGCCACCACTCACCTCACCGACCTGGGCCACGTGCGCATCGCCTACGTGACAGGCGCCGCCGATCACAGCGACGACCAGGAGCGCCTGGCAGGCTATCGAGACGCGCTCCAACACGCCGGGCTGCCCTTCGATCCGGCGCTGGTCGTGGCAGGCACCGGCCGGGCCGGTGGTGGTGAGCGCGCCCTGCCCCGCTTGCTGGCCGTCCAGCCGCCACCCACAGCCGTGTTTTGCTATAACGACCTGACGGCCATCGGCCTCATGCGCGCTGCTCAACACACCGGGATCGCGGTGCCGCGCGAGCTGGCCGTGGTCGGTTTCGACGACATCCCCTTTGCTTCATACATAGATCCGCCCCTGACCACAGTCGCTCAGCCGACTCGCGAGATGGGCAGGCAGGCCGTGGAGATGGCGCTGGTGCTGCTCGAGAGTGGCCGTGAGCCAGCGAGCGATTTGTCAAATGTCGTCCTGCAAGGCGAGTTGGTAGTACGTGAATCGTCGGGCGCGCGGCCGCACCGGGTGCAGCCTGATGGTCAGAGTTCCGTTTCTAATACGCAGGAGAGGAGGTGAGTCACCCAACCCAAAATTGGGAAGATCGTTCAGTCAAAACTTGCACATGTAAAAGGAGAGAGAAATGTTACGTCTAAAAGCAGTGTCGTTGTTGATGATTGTCGCGCTGCTGGCCCTGGCCGGATGCGGCGCGACGCCAGAAGCAGAGCCCACCGAGGCGGTGGTGCAGCCGACGGCGCC
>DATHUZ010000211.1:0-7042 GCA_035461725.1 Anaerolineae bacterium | reverse complement strand
GGGTAGATGGCCGGGTCGCGGGGGCCTCCTCTGCCACCGGGCGCAGCAACCCTGTTGACAGCAGCGACTCGGCCGCCCGCCGCACAAACGCTGGCACCAGGCTGCCCACGTGCCTGCTTGCCTCATCCACCGACGCCGGGCGGTCAAAGGCGGCGAGCACACGCTGCGCAGCCGGGCTCAACGCCGCAACACCCACGGGACCGGCCGGGTTGTACGCTGCCTGCCACCCCTTGTCGAGCGGCCAGTTCACCACACCTGGCTGCCGGACACAAACGGCAACGGCCGGCGTGCTCGCTTGCCCCGGTGCAGGCTCCAGGCCGGGCGCACAAGCGCAATCACACTGGCACTGGCCCAGGTGCGCGAACGGCGCGCCATGGTAGAGAACAAAGGGTGGCGTTTCAGCCTGATGCTCCATTGTGACCACCTGTGACTCCAGAGTTTCCTCAGATGAGCGGCCCTCACCAAAAGAGCAAGGGATAACCTGAAGCAGGCTCATCTGACTCGTATTACGTCACATTGTACCATTTTAGCGCCTTCTGCCAATCCCCTCAGCGGTGGAAGTAGGGGAGTAGAGTCGTTGCCCCTGTGTAGTAGACCCCTGGCTGTTGTACGCACCACCTCGTCACAACCAGAGAGCCGGTGGACCGAACATTCGCGCCAGAAACTGCTGGAATCGCGTGGGCTGGTCCAGAGCCTGGTCACCAGCGACCAGGCCCGCATGTCTGTGCAAGCTCGGGATACTCAGCTCATCCTGGAGGATGCGCCGGTGCAGGCTGCCTTCAGCCCGGATCAGATCGAAATATTCTTCGGCAACGAGGCTGTTGTATGCGAGCGAGAGGGTGATGTGCTTGGTCCCCTCCCTCAATCCCTCTTCCCACTCTGGCCCGGCGGCCAATGCGCGCACGCGGTCGAGCGCGATATATGCTAACAGCATCTCGGCCTTGCCGAGAATGCTCCAGAAGGGGAGGCACGCTTCGTCTTTCCGCTCCCCCACCGCCATCGCTGGCAGTGGCCCGGCCTCAGGGAAATAATAGTCGGCCGGAATGCAGGCGCGCACCTCCTCCAGCGCTTCGAGTGCACTGTCTGGCTGGCCCGCATAGTACCACAGCCATCCCAGGTTCACCCACGCCACTGCCGCCTGGTCTGGCAGGTGTATTGCACCTGCCACCATCGCGGCCCGGCGCAGATCCTCTTCGCTCTTGCGCACCACCTGCACCATGGTCACACTGTCGTGCTTGTGAATGTAGCCGCGAGCGATCTCCCTGTAGAGGCACCCACGCTCCACCAGGGCCGCGATGCGATCCGACGGCGAGCTTTTGAGCAGGTTCACCGCCTGGTTGGCATCCTTGAGCGCTTCATCCCCCGCCGTGCTGCCCCGCGCGGCCGTCACAGGTGCCAGGCTCGACGATGCCTCCTCTTCGATCTCGGTTACCATCAGGTAGCGGTGCGCCCGGGCGCGCGTGAGGTAAATGAGGCCGTGCAGGCGTGGCGCGTGCACTTCTGCCGCCACGTCCAGAGCGCGCCCCGCATAGCGCAGCGCGTCACGCGGGTGGTTGTCATACACTTCCACCAGCGCGCGTGCGTTCAGCGCCCTGGCCAGCACGAGTGTGTTACTGCCTCCGCGCCGTGCCCATCCCTCCGCCTCCTCTGTCAGCAGCCGGGCGTGGCGAAACTCTCCCGCCAGTGCCATGGCATACGACAGGTTGATCAAGACGGGGGCCAGATCTGCCAGCGCCAGGCGCCGCTGCAGCATCGCAGAGGCCTGGTAGTGGGCCACCGCCTGTACATAGCGCCCCTGCTGCCGGTCCAGGTAGCCCTGATAGTTGACCGCCGAGGCCTTGAGCATCCGTGCCCGCCAGCGGCGTGCCTCGACCGTCACTTTCTCTGCCGGCGGCTGAGTTACTCGCTGGCGCCAGAACAACCGCTTCCCCGCCGCCGGCGTCTCGCCCTCACTCAAAGTCTCATCGACCTCGCGCACCACCTCTCCCAACAAAAGACGCGCCTGCAGCCAGTCCCCCTCTTCGCCGCGCATGATCCTGGTTACCGCGCGGTAGAGCTGCAGGTGCGCCAGCGCCAGGTCGAGCGACTCTAGCGAATGGTCCCACCGGCTGTGGATGCGATCCAGGATGTCGATCGCCACTTGGGGCTCATTCTGCAGAAACAGCGCACGCGCGCCCCAGCGCACCGCGCCGTCGATGCGCACGTCCCACGGGTCCAGGCCATCCAGCGCACCGTATGCTTGCAGCCAGGCGAGCGTGCGCAGCAATTCCGTTCGCAGCAACATGTCCATCTCGGCGTCGCCCGCGTCGAGCGCCTGCTCGGCCAGCCAGAAGTACATGGCAAAGCCCAACTGTGGCCGCTGCCGCAGCCGGTAGTGCATTTCTTCGACGCGCAGCTCGCGCAGTCGGGCACGCAGCACCGGCGATGGAGCGGCCTGTGCCTCCATTTGCTGCTCCAACCACCGGATCTCATCGTCATAGTAGGTCAGAACTGCTGAATACACCCGATCGCGCTCCTCCGTGCTGCATGCCTGCAGCACATGTTTTTCGAGGAGTGCATACATCTCGTCGTGCAAAAAGATGCGCGCGTCACCAGGCCGAACCTTGACCAGCGTGAGGTGGGTGGCTTGCTTGAGGTGCTCGTGCGCTGTCTCGACGTCCCACTCACCATCGGGCCCCGTCAGGTCCATCACGCGGGCCAGCAGTCCCGCCGTCGCACCCTTGCGCAGCCAGGCAAGCGAACGGAGCGTGTCGCCCACCGGCGTCGGGCTTTCCTGGATCCGCACGACCAGTGCCCATTCGACTTCCGCGCGCCAGGCCTCCGTCCCTCGCTGCTGCAGCTCGTACAGCAGCCGGCCAAAGGCCGGCGGCAGCATCCAGCCGTGCGCCACCATGTCTGCCACCAGCGCCAGCAGGATCGGCCGCCCACCCGTCAAAAAGTGAACGATGTCTCCGCGTTCTGCCACAAAGCTGGACAGCCTGTCGGCCGCATCCTCATCGCCCTGGATCTGCAGTTGGGCCACCGATTCCAGGTACTCCCGGCTTTCCCTCTCCTCCAGTGCGCCAAGGTGGGTTCGAACAATCTGAACTGCCGGTAAACGTTCGTGGAGCGTGTCGAGCCGCCCCGCCAGGAGGGTCGGGCGGCCGGCCAGCAGGACGAGGGCGTGGCCGGTGACGCCGGGAAGAAAGGAACGAAAGAGCCAGTCGCCGGCACTAAGAATCGGTAGCTCTTCCCCGAGCTCCTCCTGGAACGGATCGTACTCGTGCTCCAGCACCTCGATCGTGTCAAACGCCACCATCGCCCCGCGCTCAGCCAGGCAGCCAAACTCTGACAGAAACGACAGATGCAAGGCCTCTGTCTTCTGTTTCACCACGTACGTGTCACCTCTGCCGCGTGCCTCGTCAAGGTCGTGCAGCAGCGTCAACGTCGCCGAAAAACTCGACGCGTCGGTCACCTCGATGATCTTGCGTACCAAACCCTCGATCGTGTGCACGTCGGCGTGGTACAGGTCGACCACGTCGCTTGCCACGCATCCAATCAGCAGGTCTCCACACTCGCTCTTCTTTCTGGCATGGTCCAGGGCAGCCTCGAGCAGTGCCGTCTTGCCAATGCCTCCTTCTCCCTCAAAGTAGAGAATATGGCTGCCACCACGCCTCACTCTCTGCGCAACTTCCTCCAGGAGGCTGTGGCGCCCGATCAACGGTACACGTGCTGCACCCTGAAAGTCCTGCAAGTCCATCGCCACTCCTCAGTGCCAGCTCCTGCCGTCACGCAGCTTCCTGGAGCATGGCCAGCAATGACGCATTACGGGCACGCATCACTTCCCGTACTGCGCGCTGCACACTGTCGACGAGCACAATTCGGCCTGGCGCATCGGCCGCGGGCCTCGCCAGCCAGTGTTTCCGCAGCAGGTTGGGCACTCCACGAGCATGGACGGGGTAGCCGGCCGGCTCATCGTGGTAGTGACCATAGATGTCGAGCATGCGCTGAATGCCGGCCAGCTCGAGCGACTCGAGCTCGCACACGGCATCGAGACAGACGCGCACTGTGCTCCGTTCTGCTGCCGGCACGCGGTCGAGCCAGTAACCAAGTAACAGCTCGAATGCATCCACGCGAGGGCGGGTGGCGAGCAGATAGTTGAGCAGCGGTAGGCCGTTGCTCAGCCGCCACAAGTCTGCCGGCATCGCTACGGGCTGCGCCAGGCCCGCTTTCTCCAGGCACCGCCACTGCAGCCGCGTCTGCATCTGATTGAAACGAGGCATGACCACGCTCGCTCCCCCGCGCAGATCAGGCGCTCGCCAGCACACCTGTGTCGGGTGAATCAACGCCATGACCACTAGTGAGCGGCGAAACGTCAGGTGCGGTCGCAGCACCATCTCCTCGAGTGCTTTCAGGTGCTCGTCGAGATGCGGCGGGACGTGATCCAGAAGCAGCAGTGCCGGATCATCCCCACACGTGCGTGCGACTTGATCCTCCACGTCGTTAACATATTCGTCGACGCTCGAATAGGCGCTGCGGCTCTCGAGGTTCAGGTACACCGCGCGCGACGAGAAGCGGTGCTCACGCATCAGGTGGCGCAGCAGCCACGTCTTGCCCACTCCTCGCTCACCAACCAGTGATAACACCAGGTCACCCGGGGCGCCGGTGGAGCTCGACCTCAACCCGACGATGTGCGGTCGAGTGAGGCTCGGCCAGTGGAGGCCTTTCCAGTTCTTTATTCTGGCGTGCACATACTGCCCCACTTCTTGTGGGGTCACAAACAGGCGCGCATCGTAACCAACAGGCAGATCCATGGCACCGTTTCTAAACAGTTTACATCTATTTTAACACAGATGTGCGACAATTGCTACGGCTATTTTCACGAATCTTGCGGGAAAAAAGCTGTATAAATCAGTACCAAGGTACCATATCCCTATTGATGGATGAGCAGGTCGAGAAACTCCTGGCGTCCAAGAGGAGCTGGTTGGCCAAGGCGCGCGATGAGCCGGTTCCCAAGGCGAATCAGGCGCTCGGGAACACCTCCGGCAGCCTCGACAAGAACCTGTCCCGCGTTGTCCACGCCATCGACCCACGCATTTAGCAGCGGCTGCCCCTCGTGCCGCACCAGCCCTGCCCGCTCGAGCCGCTGTCCCAGCAGCTCGTAGAGTGCATCCCTGCTCCAATCGATCGCCACCGGCGCCACCGGGCAGGGCGGTGGGCAGCCAGAGACAAACACTTTGGGTACGATCTGTTGCGGAGCCAACGCTGGCAGCCAGCGTTCGAACAGGCAGTCGAGCACCGACGCCACGTCCGCCTGGTCCTGGAACGAGACGTCCACCAACAGGTAAATATAGTCGATGCCTCGCGGCCGTGATACCCTGATCGAGTCGATCGCGCCCGGTTCCGCCGCCACAGTATCCATCCTTGCCAGAAGTGGGCCGTACCGGGCAAACTGCCCTGGGTTGTAGCTGCTGATTTCTGCGAGCAGTGCCTCCAGTTGATTGCGGCGCAAGGCGTAGCTGACGAGCGCATCAATCATGTCGGCAAAGCTAAACCTTGGTCCAAAGTCCACCAGCACCGGGCGCAGAGCCGGCCGGTCCTGGCAAAAGGCGGCGAGCTCTCGATCCGTGAACGCATCACGCAGCAGCGCGCGCACCGCGGCAAGCGAGTAGCTGCTCCCCATCGCATCCGTGCTGCCCGCGCCCGGTCTTTTTCTGTCCCCGACCCGATCGAGCGCCTCATGTAGCAGTCGAGTATCCGGCTCGCCCGTGCGTTGGCCGGCTCGTTCCAGGTCGGCCAGTAGTGGCGGAAGCCCGCCCGACACCTGAAGCAGGAAAGCACCGAGGCCCACCTGCCCCGCCTCGTCAAGTCCGAGCAGCGCATCGGGAAAGCGTGCCAGGAAGCAGATCAGGGCGACATAGATCGCGCGCGCCAGGTGTTGCGCCAGCAGCGGCATCTCCAACGGTACGTGGAGCGGCGCGTAGGCTGCCAGGCAGCGATCAAGCGCCGATCCCGCCAACTCGCTCTCGTAGCGCATCATCCAGATGAGTGCGCTGCGACCAGAGCCGGGAGGTGCGACGAGCAAGCTCGGTCGTGGCGTCGTCACCTCTTGCCACACCGGCCACAGCCGGTAAAACAGATCAGGCAGCAGGGGGTCTTGCTCGGCCTTCTCGGGACCGAAGGGATTGAAATCGAGTGCCAGCCGGGCAACGCCCTGCTGTGCAATAGGCGACTCGCCCCGCTCGCCAGGCCAGAACACACACGGACCTCCCGCCGGGGGCCACGACGGCCTCGAGAACGCCTCCCACCGGGACAACCACGCCTCCACTGCCCGATCCCGCTCCGCCCAGCGCCGCACCAGATAGCGCCCGCTCGCCCCGGCATGCGAGAACAAAAACTCGGCCACACGCCCATCCCCAGGCCCCGAGGTCGCGAGCCACTGCACTACCGGGCCGGTCGCTTCGAGCCCGACAGCCTGAAAACCGTCAGCGATTTCTCGGATCGTTTCACGGCAAGGCGGGCCTGAATGGTGTTCCAGGTGCTCGATCATGGCGGCGATCGCCACGGGTGCCCTTTCGCCCACACCTTCCTGCCACTCCCAGTGCATCTCCTCAATTCTACGCCGTGCCGTGGCCCAATCGCCGGCACGCAGGTGGCGTCCCAGCTCGCGCCGCATCTGTGGCGCCCACTCGCGACGGAATGTGGTGCGCAGCTCGTTGATCAGATTGCCATCTTGGAGCTCGGCAAAGAGAAAGAGGTAATCGTAGAAACCATCCCTGCTCGAGTCAGCGCGGCGCAGGGCCTCGATCCGCTCGTGATAGAAGCGGCGCCGTCCGCGGGCGCGTGCATCGCGTGGGCGCAGCCCCTGGAAGAGACGAGTAACACTCCGCGATCGCTTCATGTCAGACCTGACTTGGTGTCGTGGCAGAGACCAAAGCGGCCACCACACCCCACCGGCACTGCTTGCGTCTCTGCAACTGTACGAGATTCTACACTTTATGTTATAAGTTTACCACCTACTTGCGTTTTTGTCAATTATCAGCCTGATCTGGCAAGCAGGAAA
>DATHUZ010000210.1:0-1868 GCA_035461725.1 Anaerolineae bacterium | reverse complement strand
CGAGGACGGCCAGTGGACCACCTCCGGCAAGGGCGTTCACCAGGTCGACGAACGCATCTTCGCCCTCGCCGCGGCAGATGCCGTCCACGCCTTCTTCTCCTGCCATCTCGGGAAAGAAGGTAGGGTGTGGGCCGCCAAAGGCGGCGAACACGCCCGGCAGCTCGGCCTTGAGGCGACGATTGAGGGCCAGGTAATAACGCTGCGAGCCGGTGATGACCGAGTAGGCGGCGACGTCGGGCCGAAAGTCACGGGCGACGGCCACGGGATCGTGGTGCGCGGCGACAGCAAGCTCGACCTCGTGGCCGGCGGCCTTGAGGGCACTCGACAGGTACATGACACCCTGCGGCTCATAATCGATCTGTTGGGCGACGAACAACACGCGCAACGGCTTGTATCTCCCTGAAAAGTAAGCCGCTCCACCTGGATAGGAGCGACGACCGGACGGGGCCCAGTTTAGCACAGAAGGGGCGATGTGACAAATTGGACCGGGGCAGTCAGCGTTGGCGTAAATTGCCCAGGATGAGATCGCTGCCGAGTGGCAGCCAGCCACGGCCCCACGGCACGGGGCGACCATCGCGTGTCACGCGCAGCTTGAGTGCGTACTCACCGGCAGGCAGCTCCGGTGGCATGGTGGGCGCGAGCCATTGCCGAACGACCTGCTCGGATTGCCAGCGAGCCACCGGATAGGCCCCACCCACGGGAACCTCCTCGAGTGTCACCGTCCTCCCGTTTCCTTCCAACAATAGCTCCACGCGCCACTCCCCCGTCACAGGTTCGTCACCGGCCTGCCAGAGCAGCATCGTCGACAGCTCTGCGCCACCGGTGTAGGCAGGCTCGGGATCGGGGGGCGTGAAACCAAGGAGCTCGATCTCGCGAAAGCGGGCGTACACGGTGTACGCGACTTCTGCCTCGAGGGAGCGCCGGGGCGGGCGGGCAGGCACCGCTTCCAGGGTGACGGGGTCGAGCAGGACGCGCCCCCACTCGGCACCGGTGGCAGGATCGTAGACGATGACCAGCGGCACGTACTGACCAGCAGGCAGCCCGGCAGGGAGTGGGATCTCGTACGCGTCGGCGACGACCTCGCCGGGGCGCCAGGCGGGCGCCGGATAGAGGCCAGACACCGGCTCGGCGTCGCCTGCCGCGACGGGCATGCCGGCCGGATCGAGCAAGCGGGCAGACACCTTGAAGGAGAGGTCAAAGCCGTCGGGCGCGCGCCACCAGAGGCGCAGGCGCGCCCACGATTGCCAATGAGCCGTGTGCTGCCGCACACCGTAGCCGAGCAGGTGGAGGCCCGGCATGGGCGACAGGTCGACGCGGCGTGGTACGTCGGGAATCTCGAAGGCCGGCGCTCCCAGCCGGATCAGGGTCTCGGGCTCGCCGAGGACGTGGATGACGCCAGTGACGGCAGAGAGCGCATAGTCGTTCGCCAGGCCAGGGGCCGGGCGGGTGACAAACACGGTGCGCTCGGCGGCGTAGGCGGCGTCGATGGCGTCACGCCGAGCCGCATCAGGGTCCGCGGCGACGATCTCGGCGTCCGGTCGCCAGCCGGCGGTCTCTTGCAGGGTGCGCAACAGGGTGGCCTCGCCGAGCAGGCCGACGATCGTCGTGTCCTCGGGCAGGGGCTCGGACAGCACATAGACGCCCCAGTCGTGGACGATCCAGCGCCTGCTGAGGTCGAGGTCGGGATAGTGCTGGACGGCGATCGCCAGCGACTGGGCCAGGGCGCCGCCGACGACAAGGACAAAGCAGACCGCCTGCAGGCGACGCAGGGCCAGCGATGGCCCGCGCGGCCGAAGCAGTGTCATGGCATAGTCAATGCCGGCAGAGATCCAGACGGCGGTGAGGAGAAAGGCAGGCAGAAAGAACAC
>DATHUZ010000209.1:0-1577 GCA_035461725.1 Anaerolineae bacterium | reverse complement strand
GGCAATGGGCACGCTGACGTGGGCACCTGTGGTGCGCGATTGAAAGACGACGCGGGCGGTATGGGCTCCCGGTGACAGGTTGGCCGCGTCGGCGAGCACGCGCACCGCGGCCGGGGTGGTGCCGCCTGGCTGATCCACGCGCAGCCAGCTCGCCGCCGGCTGCGCCGACCAGTCGCCGGTTCCGTTGATGCCCACCAGCGTGATCTCTGCCACGGGCACCGCGCCGCTGCGTGCAGGCAGCTGGCGCGCGACAATCTGTGCGCTAGCCCTTAGCTCGGGCGCGCCGGGCGCCCAGAGAAAGTTGCGCTCGATGCTGACCGCCGGTCGCTGTCCGCTGTAGCGGTAGCGAAAGGTCGAGTGGTACGCCCAGCCGAGCAGGTCCGAGTCGCCGCCCCCGACGGTGGTCACGAAACGCTCGTCGCTGACGGCCGCGAAATAGTCGTGGCTCAGCCCGCCCCTGCGGTCGTCGTGCACCACGTCGACAGGCACCCAGCCGTAGCGCGGCAGGTACACCTCGGCCCAGCGGTGAAAAATGGTGTCGACGTAGGGGGCCTCGGGCGGCAGCACGGTCCCGGCGACATAGCGCGCCGGCAGGCCGTTTGCCCTGGCGAGGGCGATAAACAGGTAGGTGTATTCACTGCACGAGCCTGATTCCTGCAGGTACACGGCCTCGGCGTCATCCCACTTGCCGTCCAGATCGTATGATAGGCGCTCGGCGATGAAATCGTGGATGTTGCGTGCCATCCAGTAGGCGTTCGTCGTGGCGCCGGCAGCTTCTTTGGCCGCACGCCGGATGAGTGGACTGTCGAGGCGGTATTGCTCCTCGTCGCGCGTGTAGACGCGGCGGATGTCGTTGGGGATTTCGTCGAGTTCGCCCACGCGCGCCGGGTCCACTGCCCACTCCCGTGCCTCGATCTCGACGTCGCCGGTCCACGA
Organism: Anaerolineae bacterium; assembly: GCA_035461725.1. Lineage (GTDB taxonomy): Bacteria > Chloroflexota > Anaerolineae > JAAYZQ01 > JAAYZQ01 > JAFGIA01. Next base: position 641 of record DATHUZ010000209.1, on the reverse strand, counting down.
CAGCGTTACCCGCTCGCCCACCGCTACCTCGTCAAAGTGGAAGCGGGCCACGGGCTGGTCGTATTGATCCTGGACCTGGCTGTATGGCGCAGAGAACTGGAGATTGGTGATGCGCTGGTTGGCGCGAGCTCCCGGGATCGGGACGAACACCTCGAGGTCGTGGATGATGTTGGGTCCGCCGTTGGTCAGTGCCCACTCGTGGGTGAGCTGCGCACGGCGCGCGTTGGCAGCGGGTGCCGGCCACTGGGGCATCGCCGCGTGCGCAGCGAGCACACCGACAGTGGCTGGATGGCGTGTGGCGTTGGTGGCTGGAGTAAGGGTTAGAAGGCCGAGGGACATGAAAAAAAGAAATGAACGTATGAGCTTGGACATGGAGCTGCTCCCCTTTGAGCTCAACCGGTATTGTACGGCTCTTGTGCGAGCACACCGACATTGGTGGCTCGAGCGTCTACGTCTGCTCTGGAAGAGATAATAGCACAAGCGGGCGATTCGGTCAAATTGCCGCAGTTCCCGCTTCTCCAACCGACTCCAACCCTTTCTCGAACCTGATTCAAAGTCTATTCTCTGGCCAGTGTGCTATACTGGTAGAGGATTTGCCGGCGCATTTCTCTGGCATTCTGCTTAATAAACATAATAGGAAC
>DATHUZ010000208.1:0-2041 GCA_035461725.1 Anaerolineae bacterium | reverse complement strand
TAGGCATAGACGGCGACGAACGCGATCTCGCTCATGGCCAGGATGCTTGCCACGCTTGCCGGCAGCTTGCCGAGGGCAAAGGTGTAGGCTGTGAACGGCGCGATGGTCGCCAACGAGATGAGCGCCGCGAACCAGAGCAGGGCCGGCGCCGGCACGGGGAATGGCTGTGGCGTAAAGAACTGGAGCGGCAGCAGTACGAGCCAGCCAAAGAAAAAAGCGTAGGTCAGCGTCGTGAGTGGGCTGTACTTTTGACGCACCTTCTTGCCGAACAGGTTCCACGATGCGTAGGTGGCCGGCGTCCCGATGCCCAGGATCAGGCCTGCCGGCGAGAGTTGTACGGCGCCAGCGGCATTGATGCCCGAAACGAGGACCGTCCCGGCAAAAGTCAGGGCGATGGCTGCGATCTTGGGCCACGTCACCGGCTCGCGCCACAGCGCCCAGGCGGCAACGGCAACGATGGCGGGCATGGCGGCCTGCTGCACTGTGGCCACGGCGACACCGTTGACCATCACGGTCAGGTTCCAAAAGACGTGAAAGATGCCCAGGCTGGCGCCCAGCCCCAGTAACCAGCCGAGGTCCCGGCGGTCCACCCGCAGCCACGATCGTCGAAAGAGCGCCAACGTGGTCGAGAGGACGGCGAACGTGGTGAGATCACGCCAGAAGGCGAGCGCCAGTGCCGAGACATCGGCCTCTGCCGCGACGAACGTGACAAAAACCCCCGACGTGCCCCACGCCGCGGCTGCCAGGAGGACGGCGAGGTAGCCGCTTGGCTCGGCCTGGCTGCCGGATCCCATACCCACCTGGGCCGTCAATTCTGGATTCTTTCGTGCTCGGAGCCAGGGCAGCCCACGTCGCCGCCGGGCAGAGTCATCGACTCGATGTAGCGCCGGTTAAAGCTCTGGTCGAGGTCGAGGTCGATCTGCTCGGCTGCCGAGGCGATCCGCTCGCCGCGTGCGAGCTCGGCTTCGTCGAGAAAGAGCGCCGCGCCAAACCCGGCACCGTTCGCCGACGGCTCCACCCGCGCCGGGTCGACGGGCGGGACCATGCCCAGGCCGACGACGGCCCCAACGTTGAGCTGGCTGCCAAAGGAGCCGGTGAGGATCAGGCGCTGCAGATCGCCCGCCTCCAGGCCAAGCTGTGCCATCAGGATCTCGGTCGCGGCACGGATCGCGCCCTTGGCTTTTTGCAGCTCGCGCACGTCGTGCTGTGTCAGGTAGAGCGACACCCGCTCGGCGTCCTCCAACGACTCGGCACCTGTCAGGTCGACGCCCTGGTCGGTGATCAGCAGCCGTCTTACGCCGCGCTCGTCAACGCTCAGCCTGTGGCCGAACACCGGGTGCTCGCGTGCGAACCGCCCGCTCTCCTCGATCACACCGGCGCGGCGCAGCTCGCACACCAGGTCGAGCAGGCCCGAGCCGGTCAGCCCGACGGGCGGGTGGTCGCCGATGGTGTGCAGGGCGAGATCCCCTGACTGCAGGTCGGCCTCGACGCCCACGATCGCGCCTTCCACGGCCCGGCTGCCGCACGAGATGTTCACTCCCTCAAAGGCGGGGCCTGCTGCCGTCGACGCCACCACGATCCGCTCGCCGTCGGTAACCATCACCTCGCCGTTGGTGCCCAGGTCGATGGCGGCCATCGGCCCCGGTGCGCGGTCGAAACCGTAATAGGCCAGGCAGGCGAGCGCGTCAGAGCCGACGAACCCGCCGATCAGGGGCGGGAGCGCGACAGCCGCCCCCGTGGGAAAGGTGTCGCCGAACAGGGCGCCGGGATCGTGCACGGTGCCGGTATGGTAGGGCTGGAAGGGCAGCTCGGCCAGGGTGTTCACGGGGTACTGGAGGAGCAGGTGGTGCATGACACAGTTGCCGACGATCGTGACCTTTTCGATGCGCTGCTTCACGCGCGGCGGCAGCTTGAGGGCATCCATCGCCTGCACGATGGACGACAGCGCGAGCATCGACAGGCGCCGTGCCAGGTCGGGGCCGCGCAGCGCCGCGGCCATGCGCGAGATCACGTCAGCACCAAACGCCGTCTGCTGGTTGAG
>DATHUZ010000207.1:0-4165 GCA_035461725.1 Anaerolineae bacterium | reverse complement strand
CGCACGATCCGGCTGCCCGTGCACATGGCCGACTCGCTGCGCAAGTTGCACCGCGCGATGCGCGAGATCGAGCAGGAACAGGGCCGGTCGCCGACGCCCGAAGAGGTGGCGGAGGTGATGGAGCTGGACCCCGAGCGGGTGCGGTGGATGATGCGTGTCGCACGCCGGCCGCTGTCGCTGCAAAAGCCGGTGGGTGAAGAAGAGGACAGCGAGCTCGGCAACTTTATCGAGGACGAGCAGGTGCCCTCGCCCGTGGAGGCGACCGAGCAGGCGCTGCTGCGCGAGGAGCTTGATGCGGTGCTCGAAACGCTGACGCCCCGCGAGGCGCGCATTCTACGGATGCGTTTTGGGCTCGAAGACGGATACGACTATACGCTGGAAGAGATCGGCGACCGGTTTGGCCTCTCGCGCGAACGCATTCGCCAGATCGAGCACGAGGCGCTGGAAGCGCTGCGCAACCCCCAGCGGGCGCGCTCGCTCGAGGATTATTTACGCTGAGCTTGTCACCCCTGCCTTGACTATTCCTCCAGAGCAGGGTATAATTCATCTATCTTGTTGGTCGGGGGCATCGACGTCCCCATCCTTGTCGAGGAGCGTACATGGACCAGACCTTTGCGGTCGAGCTCGTCAATGTGAGCAAACGCTTCCCCGGTCCATCGGGTGCACCCGCCGGCGAGGTCGTGGCGGTGGACAACGTCACCCTCCGGATCCAGGACGGAGAATTCTACTCGCTGCTGGGTCCGAGTGGCTGTGGAAAGACGACCAGCCTGCGCATGATCGCGGGATTCGAGCACCCCACGGAGGGTGAGGTGTATATCCACGGCAGGCCGATGGGCCTTACCCCGGCCTACCAGCGCCACACGAACATGGTGTTCCAGAGTTATGCCCTCTTTCCACACATGAATATCGAGCGCAACGTGGGTTTTGGCCTCGAGATGAAAAAGGTGCCAAAGGAAGAGATCCGCCGGCGCGTGACCGAGGCGCTCGACATGGTGCGACTGTCGGGCTATGGTCCGCGCAAGCCGAGCCAGCTCTCCGGCGGCCAGCAGCAGCGCGTGGCCCTGGCCCGGGCCCTCGTCAACCGCCCCGAGGTGCTGCTGCTCGACGAGCCGCTCGGCGCGCTCGACTTGAAGCTGCGCAAAGAGATGCAGCTCGAGCTCAAGAACCTGCAAAAAGAGGTAGGTATCACCTTTGTGTACGTCACCCACGACCAGGAAGAAGCGCTGACCATGTCCGACCGGATCGCCGTGATGCACCAGGGCCGTGCCCTCCAGGTGGGCAGCCCGACCCAGATCTATGAGCGGCCGTCGTGCCGCTTTGTGGCCGACTTTATCGGCGAGACCAACTTTCTCGAAGGCGTGGTGGAGGAGCAGGGCGAGGGTGTGGTGTGTGTGCGCGTGGCTGGCAGCCTGAGGGTGCTGGCCGAAACCGATGAAAAGTTCGAGCTGGGCAGCCAGGTCACCGCAGCGGTGCGCCCCGAAAAGATCCGCATGCTGCCCAACCCCGCGCGCGGCACCCACAATTCTTTTCCATGCCAGGTGGAGCAGGTGGTGTATGTCGGCACCGACACGCGCTTCCAGGTGCGCCTGGCCGGCGACGTGCTGCTGACGGTGCGCGAGCAGAACCTGATCTCCACCCCCGACCCGACCGCGTATTATGGTGGTGACGACAGAGACACCTACGCGGTGTGGCCGGCCAACGCGGTCCGATTGTTGAGGGACTAGCAGACATTGGGGGGCGGCGCGGCAGCGAGTCGGGAGCCGGCAATCGTAAATCGTAAATCGTAAATCGAGTGGGGGGATAGGCGATTGATGGACAGAATCCGGCGCAGGCCCGGGCTCCAGGTGTTGATCCTGATCTTTCCCAGTTTGTTCTGGCTCGTGCTCTTTTTCGCGGTGCCGCTGTTGATCGTCTTTGTCTACAGCTTTTTGAGCCGGGGACCGTATGGCCAGATCGTGTGGGAGTTTAACCTGGGCAACTATGCCCGCTTTTTCAACCCCCTCTACCTGCGCATCTTTGCCCGCTCGTTCACCATCGCCGCCGTCACCACCACCCTGTCGTTCCTCGTCGGTTATCCGATGGCCTACTGGATGGCCACGCGCCCGCCCAGGTGGCGAAACACGCTGCTGCTGCTGCTCATGATCCCGTTCTGGACCAACTTTTTGGTACGCACCTACGCCTGGATCCTGATCCTGCGCGATACGGGGTTGATCAACCAGGCGCTGTTGGGGCTGGGGCTGATCCAGGAGCCGCTGTCGCTCTATGGCACCGAGTTCGCCGTGATCATCGGCCTGGTGTACGGCTGGTTTCCCGACATGGTGCTGCCCTGCTACGCCGCCATCGAGCGGCTCGACTTTTCACTCGTAGAGGCCGCGCAGGATCTGTATGCCAACGAGGCCCGCTCTTTCCTGCGCATAGTGTTCCCGCTCACCCTGCCCGGCATCGTCGCGGGATCGATCCTTGTCTTTATCCCATCGCTCGGCGCCTACATCACGCCCGACCTCCTGGGCGGCGCCAAGTCGGTGATGATCGGCAACGTGATCCACAGCCAGTTCTTGAGCGTGCGCGATTATCCCTTTGGCTCTGCATTTTCCTTCGTCTTGATGGCCATGATGCTGGCGGCGACGCTGCTCTACTTTCGGGTGGGTGGGAGGACGTTGTGAGGAGCGGACAATGACGACGGCAGCGGCAGTCGAAAGGCCCAAGGCCGGGCGTGTGGCGCGGCGGGGCAGCGTGCTGGGCCGCGTGATGAACCGCGGTATCAGCCTGAGTGGTGTGCTCGGCTTTGCGTTTCTGTACGCGCCGATCCTCATCCTCGTGATCTTTTCTTTCAACTCGTCGCGCTTTGTATCCACCTGGGAGGGATTCAGCCTGCGCTGGTACCGGGAGCTGTTCAATAACGCGGCGATGGGCGCGGCGCTGCGCAACAGCCTGATCGTGGCCGGCGCTTCGACGGCCATGTCGACGGTGTTTGGCACGATGGTGGCGCTGGCGATGGAGCGACACCGGTTCCCGGGCAAGACGGCGTTCGACGCGCTCCTCTACCTGCCGATCATCATCCCCGACATCGCCATGGCCGTGATGCTGCTCCTCTTTTTTGTCATGGCCAGGTTTGGACTGAGCCTGTTCACGATCATCATCTCGCACGTGGCGTTCAACATCTCGTTCGTGGCCGTCGTGGTGCGCGCCCGCCTGGTGGGGTTCGACCGCAGCCTCGAAGAGGCGGCGCAGGACCTGGGGGCCAACGAGCTGCGCACCTTCTGGCACGTCACGCTGCCCCTGCTCATGCCGGGTATCCTGGGTGGCGCGCTGCTGGCGTTCACGCTGTCGCTCGACGATTTCGTGATCACCTTTTTCACTGCCGGCGTCGGCTCGACGACGCTGCCGCTGCGCATCTATTCGATGGTCAAGCTGGGCGTCACGCCCGAGATCAATGCCGTGTCGACGCTGCTGCTGGCGGCATCGATGTGCCTGGTGCTGCTGTCGCTCGTGTTCCAGGCGAAAGGAGGGGGGACAGAGAGAAAAAGCTACAGGTGACAGGTGACAGGTGACAAGTGGCAGTTGACAGAAGGAGGAAAAAGGATGCGAAGGGTTTTTCCGCTGTTGGTCATTTTCATCCTGGTGGCAGCGCTCGCCGCCGCGTGTGGGACGTCGCCGGAGGCGGCGGAGGGAGAGCTGGCCAAGGAGCTCCACGTCTATAACTGGTCCGAGTATATCGACCCCGAGATTTACGCCGATTTCGAAGAGGAGTTTGGCGTCAAGGTCATCGAGGACACCTTTTCCAGCAACGAGGACTTGTTGGCCAAGTTCCAGGCCGGTGCCACGGGATACGACGTCATCGTCCCGTCCGACTATATGGTCACGATTATGCGCGAGCTCGACCTGCTGGCCGCGCTCGACTATGCCAATATCCCCAACTCGAGCAACATCGACGAGACGTTCATCGATCCGCCCTACGATCCGGGCAACACCTACTGCGTGGCCTACCAGTGGGGCACGACAGGCATTGGGTACGATAGCAACGTGTTCGAGGAGCCGCCCGATAGCTGGAGCTACCTCTTTGACCCGGCCATCGCGGGCCAATACGCCGGCAAGATCAGCATGCTCAACGACCCGCGCGAGGCGCTGGGGGCCGCGCTCAAGTACCTGGGCTACTCGCTGAACA
>DATHUZ010000206.1:0-3769 GCA_035461725.1 Anaerolineae bacterium | reverse complement strand
ATGGCCGGGCTGGCGGAGGATCCCGAGTACGCGGATCTGAAAGCGGCGGCGGTGGGGCAGGCAGGTTATTTTTTCTACTCTGACCGGTACCTTTCAGCGCCCGGTGCCGAGAAATCGGCGCTGGCGGAAGAGATCAAGGCCCGCATCGTGGCCCGGGTGCGGCTCGAGTCGGGCACGCAGACGCGGCTGACGCTGCTCGCGTCGCTGTCAGCGCTGCTGACCGATCTGGACGTCCAGGATGTCCGCCCCTATGTGGAACAGATCGCCGCGGACGAGCGCTACCAGGACGTGCGGGTGGTTTCGGCCGGCGGCGGCCCAGCTTACCTCTTTTCGGAGCGGCACATCACGCGCAATTATGCGGTCCTGCTCGCGCGTGCCGAGGCGGGCGATCCGCTGGCGACGATCGCCGAGACGGTACGCGAAGAGTCGCGGCTCTATCCGCGCCCGACGAACATTGACCTTTTTGGCGCTGCCCCATTCAATCTGGACCGCGAGGCGGTGGAGGGGTACGTGGCCGACCTGCTGGTCGACGAGACCTATTCCGATATCCGCACCTACCGGGCTAGTACGGGTGCGCTCTACCTCTATTCGGAGAATCACATGACGGAAGCGCTGGCGCGGGCAAAGGCCGAGTGGGAAGAGGTGGGCAGGTACGAGAATCCATAGACCGTCCTGCTGTCGATCAGCACCCCTACTCTTCTCGTTTCTGTGCAGCCCTTTGCCCCGGAGCCTCCGGCCGTACGATCGGTCGAAACCCCTCGCCCAGCACCTCGTGCGCCTCCGAAACGACGACAAAGGCATGCGGGTCGCGGTCAGAGATGAGGCGCTTCAGGCGGGTGACCTGTGCGCGTGACACGACCACGTACAACGCGTCGTGCCGCGCCTCGGTGTAGCCACCACGCACGTCGAGGACGGTGACGCCCCGCTCCAGCTCGTCGAGGATGGCCTGGCGGATGGCGGTGCTCTCGCGCGACAGGATGAAAAAGGCACGGGCGTAGCCAGAGCCTTCCTGCACCGTGTCGACGACCCGGCCCGACACGAAATTCACAATGAGGGCGTATAGGACGGGGATCAGCCCAACCACGCCCGCCGCGGCCAGGAGGATAGCGCTGTTGACGACGATAAAGGTGGTGCCAAAGGCGGTGCCCCTGAGACGGTTGAGGATCTGGGCGATGATGTCGGTGCCGCCGGTGGTGCCCTGCCCGCGCAGCACGAGTCCGATGCCCACGCCGTCGAGCAAGCCGCCGAACAGGGTAAAGATGAGCGGATCGCCCTGGATCGGCGGCAGGACGAGGGCGAGCAGGTCGATGGCGATGGTCATGACAGCGGTGGCGTAAACCGAGCGGACGGCCAACCGCCAGCCGCCGCCCCAGCGGATGCCCGCCGCCAGGATCGGCACGTTTAGCGCGAGGGTGACGAGGCCGATCGGCCAGCGCCACAGGAAAAAGGCCAGCATGCCCAGCCCGGTGACGCCGGTGGACACAACCCGGTTGGGCACCAGGAAGAGGTTGACGTTGGCGGCCAGGAGCAGCGCACCGGTGGTCAACAAGGCATAGTCCGCGGCGAACTGGGCCGCGGCTTTCCACCTGCCGGACGTGAACCTGGCGAGCCGGCGCCGGCCCGTGCCTTTCCTCTCGATCCCCGTCATTGTGAACCGGGCCACCTCAAAGCCGCACGGCTTCAAAGCGCCCGCTCTTCAAAGCGGCTACGAGCTCCTCGTCCGTTCGGATCACTCTGTCGAACCGCGTCGCGGCCCTTGCCACCATCCTGGCGGCGTGTGAGTCACTGCCTGCAATACCCGGCACGTCTAGCTTTGCCGCCAGCTGTCGCGCACGCTCGTTCCTCTCGTCGTCCACCTGCGCGTTGATCACCTCGACGCCGTCCAGCTCGCGCAGCGCCCGCACGCTGTGCCAGTCGCGATCGAGGTCGAGGCCCCTGCTCTGCATGCTGGCATACAGGTTCCATCCCCCGGTCGTGTGATACGGATGCGCGACAAAGACGAGACCGCCCACATCATGGACGGCAGCCGATAGATCGTCCAGGGAGATCCCTTCAGGAATATCCCGGTAGTAGCCAAAAACCAACACGTCGCCCAGGTCCGTCCGGGCTTCGATGCCGCGGAAAACCGGAAAGCCCAATTCGCGACCCAGGGCCTGGGTGGCATCGGCCCCTTCGATTAACAGGTGCTCTGTCACGCACACTCCGTCCAGCCCCCTGGCGCGCGCCGTCTCGATCAGCTCCTCTGGCGAAAGGCCGCTGCAATAGGAAGAGATCGTGGTGTGATTGTGCATGTCGATCAGCATCGTATCTTTCTCTGTCATCTCATTCAGTCCACGAGCCCGCCCCTCGCGTGGAATGGGTTCGCGTGTCGCGCGGCGATCTCCTTTCTGCTCCCGGTGTAGAAAAGAAAAACGCCAGCCGCGGGGGAGTTCCCTGGGGAAAGGTCGGCGCTGTGTCTCGTTTTCGGTCCGTCACCTCCACGCGTCGACGACGACGCGATTCGAGCTGCGTTGAGCGCCTGACGATGCAGGCTGTCACGCGAGCACGATCGTAGCATAGATCATAGCCCGTGTCAAAAAACCTATTCCCGGCCGGCACGGCGCCGGATCGACTTTGGATTTTGGACTGCGAGGTGTGCTATCTGCTGCCGGCCAAAAAGATTTATATGATCTTAATAGCCAAATCACCCCATTGTATGTATAATAGCACGAATGAGACCGGCGTGAAGCCATGCCGTCTGTCTGCCTGACACACTGGGCCCTCTGCTTCGCACGATCGCCGGCGCTACATCAACTGGCGGCGACCCTATTTTGATTCTAGAAGGAGAATCGGATTGTGAAGGCTAATCGCTTGAATGGTTGGGGAATGGCCCTGGAGCTGGAGGAGATCCCTCGACCCGAGCCAGGTGACGGCGAGGTGCTCGTCCGCATCCACGCGGCGTCGATCAACCCGTTCGACGCCGTGATACAGGCCGGTTATCTACAGGGGATGGCTTCAGTCCCCCTGACCCTCGGCACAGATTGTGCCGGCGAAGTGGTGGCCGTGGGCTCGGGTATCACGCACCTGGAGCCCGGCGATGCTGTCTACGGCCTCAGCGTGCTCGGCGGCGGGACGTTCGCCGAGTATATCCGCGTCAAAGGACACGAGGTCGCACTGAAGCCTGAATCGCTAGATTACGTGCACGCAGCGGCGGCGCCCTTGCCGTCCACGGCGGCCTGGAAATCGCTGTTCGAGCTGCTCCAGGTGCAAAGTGGCGAGCGGCTGCTGATCCATGGCGCGGCGGGCAGCGTTGGCGGCATCGCCGCGCAGCTTGCAAGGGGCGAAGGGGTGTTCATCTACGGGGTCGATATCCCGGAGAAGGCCGCGCACAGCCAACGCCTCGGGATCGACCGGTTCATCTCGAGCGAGGAACGGTTCGAAGAGATCGTGGAGGGCGTCGATGCCGTCCTCGACCTGGTCGGCGGCGAGCTGATGGGGCGCTCCTACACGGTGCTCCGGCCCGGCGGGCGGTATGTGACGTCACTCGTGGCGGAGCCCCCACAGGAAGAGCCGCAGCGCCTGGGCGTGCGCAGCATGGGGCTGGCGTCGGCGCCCGATGCCGCGATTCTGCGGCAGATGGCAGAGCGGATCGACTCGGGCCAGGTCGAGGTGTTTGTGAGTCGCACCTTCCCGTTGGAAGAAGCGAACGCCGCCATGGCCTACCGGCTGGAGAGCAAGGCCCCCGGCAAGGTGGTGCTGACAGTGTATTCGCCGGCCTGATAGCGGGAGG
>DATHUZ010000205.1:0-3709 GCA_035461725.1 Anaerolineae bacterium | reverse complement strand
TGGCGGCGGTGGCGGCGGAGCTGGATCAGGTGCAGGCGCGGATCGAGGATCTATAGAGAGAGTTTCACAGAGGTAACACGGAGTTTCACAGAGATACACAGAGGTTACACGGAGATACACGGAGACTCTGTGAATCTCTGTGCCTTCTCTGTGTATCTCTGTGGAACCCGCACCAGGTTACTGTGACCGGAGCAGGAGCGGCAGGAAGACGCGGTAGGGCCAGGTGATGGTCACCGTGGCGGAATCGCCGCCGCTGCCAGCGGTGGCCTGCACGACGCCGGGATAGGTGCCGGATGGCAGGCCGGCGGTGAACCAACCGCCCGCCGAGATGGTGCCGGCCAGTGGGTCCGTCACCGACCAGGCCACGGCCGGGTTCGACATCTGGTTGCCGTAGACGTCCCAGGCGGTCGGATGAAATTGGATCGTCTCGCCCGGCGCCAGCACCGCCACGTCGGGCACCAGGGTGAGGGTGACCACGTCGCCGGGAAGGACGAGCAGGGCGGCTACGGCCGCGCCGGTCAGGCCGCCCGCGTCACGCACTTCGACACGGGCCAGCTGCAGGCCAGCCTCGGTAAAGACGTGCGAGCGCACCTTGAGCGTGCTCCAGAGGGTATCAAAGGCCCCGTCGTTCTCCCAGTCCCATCGCACCTGGAGGTCGGCAGGCGGCGTCTCGGCGTCGACCGAGGCGGAGGCGTCGAGCTGGAAGCTGCTGCCGGCCGCGGCCACGATGGGAGAGAGGGCCAGGTGCGCTTCGGGCGCGGTGTTGCCGCCCGCAGGCAGGACATAGACCGGCAGCGAGATGGTGCCGGTCAGCCACATCAGGTCCCACACCTCGAGGGTGACGGTATAGATGCCAGGGGCGTCGACGGTCTGGGTGACCACCTTATCAAAGCTGAGGGGCGTGTCCCACGAGCCGTCGCTCGTCCAGTCCCAGCGCACGCGCAGCGCGCCCGGCGGGGTCGAATCGTCGCGGCTGGGCCGGGCGTCGAAGGTGAAGGTGGAGCCGGCGGCGCCGACGGTGGGGTCGCGGGTGAAGAGGGCGGTGGGCGGCGCGACGTCGAGCGTGCCGCGGCGCGCATAGACGTCGCCCGACAGGGTGCGGCGCGTGTCTTGCCAAACGACGACCCCCTGGCTGCGCACCGGATCGTAGGCGGCGCGCGGCCCGGCCTGGTCGCCGGCGTAGTGAAAGAAGGGGAGAACGGCGCTGCCCGGCGTGCCGGCAGGGTCGAGCCAGAGACCGTAGAGGTCATAGTCCACGATGCCCGCGGACGCTTCTGACCAGAGGACATAGTACTCGCCAGATGCGTCCACGTACGAAGCGTGGGGAAAGGCGTGATCGGTATCGACGGGTTGATCGCGCACGATCAGCTCGTCACCGCGGGGCGCGCCGCTGCTGTCGAGCAGGCGGCCGCGGATGTCTGATTCTTTGGCCCCGGCCTGGATCTCGTACACAACCAGGTACTGTTGGCCGGCGGCGTTGTAGGCGACGGAAGAGCGGGTGCGGGCGTTGGTACCGCCATCGACCACGGTGAAAATGGCGCCCTCGAGCGCGGCGTCCGGGTCTACAAAGGCGCCATAGATGGCGTCGGGAACGAGGTCGACCCCCCAGGTGACGAGATAGTGTGGCCCATCGGGCGCAAAGACGAGCGCCGGATGAGAGACCTGGCCCTGGCGATAGACCGCGAGCCAGGTGGTGACGCCGGTCAAGGGCTTGCCGTCGCCATAGAACGCCTGGGCGCAGACCCGGTCGAGCGATTCCCACACGGCCAGGAAGCGGTCGTCGACCTCGTCGTAGGCCAATTGCGGGCGCCGGCCATGGGACGAATCGGGAATGGAGAATTGCGCGGTACCCTGCCCACCAGGGCTGACGGTGGCCGCTTCCAGTTGGCCCTCGCCCAGGTCGGCCCAGATCACCAGGTAGAGCCGGGCGGTGGGGTTGTAGGCGACGGTGGGCTCGGCGTTGGCGGAGGCGTCGGAATGGATCACCCATGCCGCTTCGAGCGGCAGGCCATCGCTCGAGAGGCGCTGGCCCACGATCGCCCCGTGCCCGTCGCGCTGATCCTGCCACACGGCCAGGTACTGGTCGGCGCCGTAGGCGATGGCGGGCAACGCCTGCGCGGCGGGATGCGCCGAGACGGCGAACTCGTACCAGAGGAGCGAGCCGGTGGTGGCGACGCGCTGGCCATAGACGTCAAACTCGCCGCTGCGTTGGTCGTCCCAGACCACGAGGTAAGAGTCGGGGGATTGGCAGCCCGCAACGGCGGGCGACCATTGCTCGCCCGGGGCGCCGGTGAGCGCAAAATTGGTGCCCTCGAGCCAGGCTGCCCCCAGGGCCGACCTGGGAGACGCGGCCGCAATGGGGAGATTGCCCACCACGACACGCTGGCCGTAAATGTCGGTGCCACTCGTCGCGCTCATGCGGTTATCCTGCCAGGCGACGAGGAAGAGATCGGTTTCGGGCAGGCGCGCGACGGAAGGGTACGAAGCATAGCCGGTCGCGCCGTCACTGATGGGAAACTGGGCGTCATCGAACGAGCTGTCGGCGCCGGCGAGCACGACGCGGCCATAGATGTCCGAGTCGCCGGTGCCGGAGGTTTTCCAGACGACGAGGTAGGCGCCGCCCGTGTCGACGGCGGCGGCGGCAATGTCGACGCTGCCGGCCTTGTTGCCGTGCTGGAAGAGGGCGTACTCGGCGCCGGGCAGCGAGGCGTTGGGGGCGACGCGCCGCGCGTGGATGGCGCTGTCGTTGGGCTGGCCGTGCGCAAAGACGGCCAGGTATTCGTCCGCCTCGGGGCTGTAGTCGAGGGCGGGGTCCATGCGCTCGACGCCGTCGGACGGCGTGAGGGCGGCGACGACGGGGCCGACGCTGCCGTCGGAGAATACCGCGCAGCCCTGGATGGACGCGGCGCCGCCTGACGGCGCCTGCTCCCAGACGACGAAAAAGTCGGTGCCGTCGGTGGCGACGGCGGGGTCGGTCTGGTCGCTGGCACCGCCACGGATCAGAAAGCGGTCGCCGAGCAGGGCGCCACCGGCGGTGACCAGGCGGCCATAGATGTCGCCGACGCCGTTCGGGGTGTGCTGCCAGACGACGAGGTAGTGGCCGGCGCCGGGCGAGTAGGCGACGGCGGGGGAGAAAGAGACGGCCAGATCCTCGATCGGGAAAGGCTCGCCCAGGGGCAACCCCTCGTGGTCGAAGCGCTGCCCGTAGAGCCAGCCGGCGCTGCTCCAGACGGCGAGAAACTCGCTCGCGTCACTGTTGTGGGCCACGTCTACTTCATAGTCGTCGCCCTCCAGCGTAGAGAGGAGCACGTCGCCGGTCGTCCCCGTCTGCGCGGCGAGTGTGGGCAGTGGGCAGGCAAAGAGAAGGACGCCCGCGAGCAGGAGCGCTGCGAACAGGACAACGGTGTCTTTATTCACTTTTAGAACCTCCTTGTTCAGGAGCGCGCACCTCGGAGCCGTGGATCGAGGATGTCGCGCAGTGCATCGCCGATGAGATTCCATCCCAATCCAAAGAGGAGCAGGGCCACACCGGGAAAGATGATGATGTACCAGTGCACGTCGAGGCTGAGGATCCAGTCGCGCGCAAAGCTGACGATCTGGCCCCAGTCGGCGTAGCCGATCTCGGTGCCCACACCGAGGAAGCTGAGGGTGGCGAAAGAGAGGACATAGTCGCCGATGCGCATCGAGGCCAGGATGAGGACGGGGTAGA
>DATHUZ010000204.1:0-6826 GCA_035461725.1 Anaerolineae bacterium | reverse complement strand
AGCTGTGTACCCGATCGAGGTGATGGCCACGATCACGGGGCTGCCCACCACTCCCGATTGGTCACTCATCTGGGGCAGCGCGAACACCTCCTTTGGCTACTCGGTGGCCACGGCCGGCGACGTGAACGGCGACGGGCGCTCCGACGTCATCGTCGGGGCCAAAGACTTTGACCACGGGCAGGTAAACGAGGGCGCCATCTTTCTCTTCCTGGGGCATCCCCTGGGCCTGTCCTATATCTACAGCTGGTCGAAGGAGGCGGACCAGGCGGAGGCGCACTTTGGCTACGCGGTGGCAAGTGCCGGCGACGTGAACGGCGACGGGTTCGCCGACGTGATCGCCGGCGCGCCGGAATACGACCACCCCGACGGCGAGGAGGGGGGCGCGTGGGTGTATCATGGCGCGGCGGCGGACATGGACGGCGTGCCCGACTTTTTTGCCCAGTCGGACCAGGCAGGCGCGCGGCTCGGTGAGTCGGTGGCGACGGCAGGCGACGTGAACGGCGACGGCTATGCCGACGTGATCGTCGGCGGCCGCTCCTACACCGCGGGGTCCGCGAGTGAGGGAGCCGCCTGGGTATGGCATGGCTCGGCGAACGGGGTGAATGGCGGGGCGAACGGCACCCCGGCCAACGCCGGCTGGCACGCCGAGAGCAACGAGGCCTCCGCCTTTTTCGGAATCTCCGTGGCCACCGCCGGCGACGTGAACGGAGACGGTTATGCCGACGTCATCGTGGGGGCGAACCAGTATGGCGGGTCGGACCAGGGCGCGGCGATGGCCTGGTACAGCACGTCGAACGGGGTCAACAACGGTGTGGCTGGCACCCCCGCCAACGCCGACTGGATCTTTTACGGCACTATGGGCAGCGCCCACCTCGGCCGCTCTGTGTCCACCGCGGGCGACGTGAACGGTGACGGCTATGCCGACGTGATCGTCGGCGCCCCTCACTATTCGAACGGGCAGGCGAACGAAGGCGCGGCCTATCTCTTTCTCGGGTCGGGCGACGGGATCGAGCCCGACCCCGACAACCAGGACGAGGGCAACAGCACTGAGGCCTGGTTCGGCCAGTCGGTGGCGTGCGCGGGCGACGTGAATGGCGACGGCTATGCCGACGTCGTGGTCGGCGCGCCGCTGTACACGAACGACCAGACCGAAGAGGGCCGCGCTTTCCTGTGGTATGGCTCCGGTTCGGGCATCAGCATCTCTCGTGACTGGTGGGACGAGAGCGACGCGGCGTTGGCCTGGTACGGCAACTCGGTGGCGACGGCCGGCGACGTGAACGGCGACGGCTACTCGGACCTGATCGTGGGCGCGTACGGCCAGGGCTCGCAGGCCGGCAGCGTCTCTGTGTATCACGGCGGACCCGACCTGCCGTCCGAGGTGGCCGACTGGGACAAGCCCAGCAACCAGGAAGACGCCGATTTTGGCTTTGCGGTCGCCAGCGCGGGCGACGTCAACGCCGACGGCTACGCCGACATCATCGTCGGCTCCCCCCTCTGGGACTCGGGCGGGGTAGATGTCGGCGCGGCGTGGATCTATCGCGGCAGTGCCGCGGGCCTGCTCGGACCGCCCTACTGGAACAAGGCCGGCAGCCAGCCCGGTGCGCAGTTCGGCTATTCGGTGGGTAGCGCCGGCGACGTGGACGGCGACGGGTACGGCGACGTGATCGTCGGCGCGCCGTTCTGCGACAGTCCGCAGGAAAACGAGGGGTGTGCCTGGGTATATCACGGCTCGGGTACCGGCGTCAGTCTCGATGCCGGGTGGAGCAAGGAGAGCGACCAGCCCGGTGCGCAGTTCGGCTACTCGGTAGGCAGCGCCGGCGACGTGAACGGCGATGGGTATGGAGACGTGATTGCCGGCGCACCACTCACCGATCACGGGCAGACAGACGAGGGGGTGGCGTGGCTCTATCTCGGCACGGCGGCAGGTCTAAACCTGGTGCCGGCGTGGCACACGGAAGGCGACCAGTTGTACGCCGAATACGGCACGGCCGTGGCCACCGCTGGCGACGTGAACGCCGACGGCTACAGCGACGTGATCGTCGGCGCGCCCTTCTGGGAGGACGACGCCGATAACGAAGGGCGGATCTGGGTGTACCACGGCTCGCCCGGGGGGCTGAGGACGACCGCGTCGTGGCACGCAGAAGCGAACCGGGCGGGCGCCCGGCTGGGCCACGCGGTCGGCACCGCCGGCGACGTGAACGGCGATGGCTACAGCGACGTGATCGCGGGCGCGCCCTACTGGGGCGACGGCGGGTTGAGCAGCGAGGGCCGGGTATGGGTGTTTTACGGCTCGGGCCGCGGCGTGACCTCGACGGGCTACTGGTACAAAGAGTCGAACCAGGACTATGCCTACTATGGCTACTCCGTGGGCACCGCGGGCGACGTGAACGGCGACGGGCTGGCCGACATCCTGATCGGCGCCCCGGCTATGGACCGCACGGGCGGCCCGGCCTCGGAAGGGTTAGTGCGCCTCTACCTGGGCTCCTTCTCCGGCGTCGAGTCGAGCTATGCCTGGACGACGGGGGGCAACCAGGCCAACCCCTGGTATGGCGTCTCGGTGAGCACCGCGGGCGACCTGAACGGCGACGGGTACGCCGATATCGTGATCGGGGCCAGGGACTATACCGACGCGGTGGCGCGCGAGGGCGTGACATTTGTGTACCATGGCAACGACGGCGGCGGCGTGCCGCTGCGCCTCCAGCAGCTCGACGATTCGGGGCACCCCCTGGCGCCCCTCGGTCACAGTGACCGCGACACGTTCCGCCTGGCACTGACGCAGCGGAACCCCTTCGGCCGCGGCGGGCGCATGTACGAAGTCGAGGTCAAACCCCTTGGCGTGCGCTTCACCGGGAGTGCCACCTTCCGGCCCGGTGGCGTGTGGGCGAATCCGGCACTCGGCATCGGCACGAGCCTCTACGCTGGCGATCTGCACCTCGGCACGCCCTATCACTGGCGGCTGCGCATGCTCTACGACCCGGCGACGACGCCGTGGATGCCGGCCAGCCGGTGGGTGACGGTGCCGTGGAACGGCTGGAACGAGGAGGATCTGCGCACTCATGGGGTGCGGCTGTGGGTGCCGGTAGTGTTCCGGAACTATCCGTGACCGCCGCGGCAGACTTGACAAAGTTACGTATTTGCGATAAAATATATACAAGACGTGAGAAGTGCTGTTTCGGTTTACGTAGAGGTGCCGCCCAGTCCGAATCATGGTCCGGGCGGCCTTTTCTTTCTCACCCGATCGCACCTGCACGTCAAATATGTAAAAGGAGAGAGTACCGAACATGAACGATGTTGAAAGCGGTGTCGTCAAGTGGTTTGACGACCAGAAAGGCTATGGCTTTATCTCCCGTGATGGTGGAGATGACGTCTTTGTGCACTTTTCCGCCATTCAGGGCCAGGGCGGCTTTCGCAGCCTAGCCGAGGGAGACAGGGTCGAGTTCCGCGTGGAGCAGGGCCAGAAGGGTCCGTCCGCCGTCGACGTACGGCGGGTATAGTGCGCGTGATGCCTGACAATCCCAGGACCATCGCCGACGACGTGGTCGTCGGGCTCGACTACACACTCAAGCTCGAGGATGGCCGCGTGGTGGATAGCTCTGCCCATGGCGAGCCACTCGAGTTCCTGCAGGGCCACGGCCAGATCATCCCCGGCCTGGAAAAAGAGTTGTATGGCATGGCTGTCGGCGACGAAAAGAACGTCATCGTCCAGCCACACGAGGGCTATGGCGAGCGCCAGGGAGACGCCTACCAGCAGTTTCCCAGGGACGCCTTTCCACCCGACGCCGGCATCGAGCCGGGCATGGCCGTCCAACTCGTAGACCAGGCGGGTAATCCACACATGGCCTTTATCACCGAAGTGAATGACGATAACGTGCTGCTCGACCTGAACCACCCGCTGGCAGGCGAAACCTTGCACTTTGACGTCAAAATCGCCAGCCTGCGGCAGGCCGATGAGGAAGAGCTGGAGCACGGCCACGTGCACTAGCCGCCAGACCAGGAAACAAGGAACCGGGAGGACCCCACCGACTGTGGGGTCCTCCTGGTGTGAGGGAGCCAATGCACATCGCCACCATACAATTTGCCCCTTTGTTGGGTGATCCAGAAGCGACGATCGAGCGCCTGTCCCACGTGCTGCCACGGGCGGCAGGTGCCGATCTCGTCGTGTTGCCCGAGCTGTGCAACTCGGGCTACAACTTCCAGTCCGCCGAGCAAGCGTGGGCCACGTCCGAGACGATCGGCGGCCCCTTTGTCCAATTTCTCGCAGCCGTCTGCCGCACACATGGCTTTCACGTCGCCTCTGGACTCAACGAGCGCGCTGGCGACAACCTCTACAACTCGGCCGTGCTCGTCGGACCCGAGGGCTACGTTGGCCGCTACCGCAAGCTTCACCTCTTTATGAACGAGAAGGACTTTTTTCAGCCGGGCGACGAGGGCCTGCCTCTATTTGACATAGCAGCGGGCGACGAGGAGTGGCGCGTCGGTTTGCTCGTCTGCTTCGACTGGCTCTTTCCCGAGGCATGGCGCGCGCTTGCGCTCAAAGGAGCCGATGTCATCTGCCATCCCTCCAACCTGGTCCTCCCCGGCCTGGCCCAGCGCGCCGTGCCCGTCCATGCCGTCATCAACCGCGTCTATGTCGCCACCGCCAACCGTGTCGGCACCGAGCGTGACCTGACCTTCACCGGCATGTCCACCATCGCCGATCCCAGGGGAAACGTCGTCGCCCAGGCAGCGGCAGACACCGAGGAAGTGCTTCGCGCGGAGGCCGATCTGGCCCTCGCCCGCGACAAAAACATCACCCCCCGCAACCACGTCTTTGCCGACAGGCGCCTCGACGTCTATGATATGCAGACCTGACCGTCTTGGCGGCGTGAGAACACCTGCCCACCGGTCCTCGGCACCGGCGAGGGTGCATTGACATTTGTCAGAATTACCTTCGGAGGCCCGAGCTTGCTCGGGGCGGCTTTCGCCCGGTGGACACCTCCCGCGCAAGTACGCGCCTCCCATGCGAGCCAGTTGTCAAGGTGACCTACGATTCAAACACACCCACCGCCGAGAGCCGCGGTCTGCAGCTTGCACATTTGGGCGGTTTTGTGGTATAGTATAGCCATCGCTGCTGATCGAGTCGCCAGGTGGTGCTGGTAATTGTTCGATGGAGAATGGTGCTGTGTCCGAAGCGGTTAAAACACTGGTCGTAGACGACGACGAGGCGGTGCGCTTTTTCGTCAGCGAAGCGCTTCGCCGCGATGGCCATTCCGTCACAGCCATCTCCAGCGGCGAGGAGGCGCTCGAGGAGCTTCGCACTACCCCCTTTGACCTCGCTATTCTCGATTTGCATCTGGGCGGTCGCGTCGACGGCCTGCGCGTTCTCGAGGCGGTGGCGTGGCGTTGGCCTGAAACGGCCACGATCATCCTCACCGCTCACGGATCGCTCGATTCCGCGATGGCCGCCATCCGCGAGGGAGTCGACGCCTATGTGCTCAAGCCGGTCGAAGCGGGCCAGCTCCGGCAGACTGCGTGCGAGGCCCTTCTCCGTCGTCAGCGGCGTGGCAAGCACGCGCCCGACGGCGCCGGTTCCGAGTTCCTGAGGCGTGGCCCCTTCCTGGTTGACCTGCGTGGGCGCGAAGTGCTCCTCGATGGCGAAACGCTTGAGCTCAGCCCTTCAGAATTCCAGCTCCTGGTCTACCTCATGGAAAACGCCGACCGCGTCATATCCCCCACCGAGCTGGTGGAGGTCGTGCGCGGCTACGACTGTGACCACCTGAACGAGGCCCGCGATGTGATCAAGTGGTACATTCATCGCCTGCGCCAGAAGGTGGAGCCCAATCCTGCGCACCCATGCTACATCCTGAACGTGCGCGGCGTAGGCTATACCTTTAAGGATTAAGACCTGGCCTGGCACCACCCCAGCTCCGCCGTCAATCGGCCCCCGGCTACCTGGGGGTCTTTTTTTTTGCTCCAACTCTTCCAACTTGACTGCGTCAAATCCACCCTTGCGTTGGCGCACCTCGCCTGTCGGTTGGCGCCTGCGTGTGGTATGATTCGATCGTGGCCTGCCCAACGGCCTGTGACGCGGTATTCGACGAGTGGCGGGGTTTACCTTGACGAACTGCAGAAAGAGAATTCTCATAATAGACGACGACCTTCAACTACTTTTTGTGTGGCGTGCTGCGCTGACTCACATCCCACACCAATGCGTGGTCGACACAGCACAGGATGGATATGCGGCTCTGGAAAAAATGGCAAGCCTCAGTACCACCGGCAGTGAGGGGTATGATCTGATCATCATGAATCTGTTAATGGCTCACACGAACGGATACGAGCTCGCACAGACGATACGTTTGCTGTACGGTGACATTCCCATCGTCTGGCTCACATCACACAAGCACCTCGACGTGGAAGAACAAGCCCGCCAGATTGGAATCTTTTGCTGCCTTGACAAGCCGATCTCCCTGGCGCTCATGCGCCAGGTCGTGTGGGAAGCCCTGGAAGCTACACAAGTTTAGCGCGCACTTTTTGCCGACACACAAGATCTCGCCTCGCCACACGGGGTGAGACGTCAAAGAGGAAAGGAGAAGCCTATGATCCAAGTCGGTGTCCAAGACGGGGGGCTGCCAGACCGGTGCCCTGCAGTCTCCACCCCCAGCCTCTCGACCCGCGTGCCCGGAGCCGCCTGCCTATCGGGTTTTCAGCTCCCTGCACGGTGGACTGCTCTGTTGTGGCACAGATTCTCTCAGGAGGAAAGCAAATGATCGAAAGAGACAAGCCGGCCAGGCCGGCCATTGTCGGCGGCCACCGCCCACGGAACCGCCGGCCCAAACGTCCCGTGCTG
>DATHUZ010000203.1:0-9288 GCA_035461725.1 Anaerolineae bacterium | reverse complement strand
GAGGGCTTTCAGGCGACGATCACGCAGAACCAGGAGCAGGCGCGCGAGCTGATGGACAAGCTGGCGGCGGTGGCCCAGCCGGGCGCCGTGTTTGCGGAGCCGGTGAGCGTGGGCGATTACACGGTCATCACCGCGTCCGAGATCCGCATGGGCGCGGGCATGGGCTTTGGCGGCGGGTTCGGCGAGGGAAGCACGCGCGAAGATCAAGAGGGCGAAGATAACCAGGGAAGCGGTGCCGGCGTGGGCGGCGGCGCGGGGGGCATGTCGGCCGGCCGGCCGGTGGCGGCGATCGTCGTCGGTCCGGAAGGGGTGCACGTGGAACCGATCGTCGACGTGACCACGCTCGGCATCGCCCTGTTCACGGCGGTCGGCGCGATGTTCATGATGCTGAACAGGATGCGCAAGGCGATCACGGACCGGTGAGCTAGAGGCAACACGGAGATACGCAGAGATAGACGGAGATACACGGAGAGGGGGAGAAGGGGAGATCGAGCGGTTCTTCATGAGACCCTGGTCACTCTTTTTTTCTCCGTGTATCTCCATGCCTTCTCCGTGTATCTTTGTGTAACTAGCTCTCCGCGGCCGTGTCGCGCATTGCCACCCAGTGTGTGACCTTGGCGGGGGAGCGGTGGTGGCGCAGCTCGTTGGCCATGAAGCGCATGGGGGCGTCGATCTGCTCGAAAAAGAGCTTGTAGCCGGCGCACAGGTAGCTCAGGCCCTCTTCCCCGCCGGGGGCGGTCGCAAAGCGGTTGCGTGGGCATTCGCCGTGGCAGGCAAAGCGCACGCCGCACGTGCGACACGCGTGCGGCAGGGCGTCGCGCTTGGCCAGGCCAAAGGCGCGCTGCCTGTCTGATCCCACCAGCTCGGCCAGCGGCGTGTCGAGGATGTTGCCCAGCAGGTAACCCGGCTCGACAAAGTGATCGCAGGCGTACAGGTCGCCGCTGTGCTCCAGCACGACCGCCGTGCCGCACGTCTCCTGAAAGGCGCACACCCCGGCGGGCAGGCCGAGCCAGTTGGCCAGCGCTGCGTCGAAATGCTGCACGTACACGCTGCCCACGTCGCGGCGCACCCACTCGTCGAAAATGCGCGTGAGAAAGCGGCCCCACGGCACAGGCTCGACGGAGCGGCGTGTCACCATCCGCCCTTCCTGGACGTAGAGCGGCCGGGCTGCGCCCCACCCCTCATCCGCCAGGGCGCGCGTCGCCGGCGTGACGCGCTCGACGATGGGGATGAACTGGATGAACCGGGCGCCCAGCCCGTCGCGGAAAAAACGGTACACCTCGAGCGGGTGGCCGGCGTTGGCGGCGTGAACGGCGCACAGGACGTTGGTGTCGACGCCGTGCCGCTGCAGCAGGTCCCAGCCGCGTTTCACGCGCTGGAAGGTGCCGGCACCGCGCCTGTCGACGCGGTACGCGTCGTGCAGGCCGCGTGGGCCGTCGATCGACAGGCCGACGAGGTAATCGTGCTGCCTGAAAAAGGCTGCCCACTCGTCGTCGAGCAGGGTGCCGTTGGTCTGGATGGTGTACAACACGCGCTGGCCCTGCTGCCGGTGCGCCTCGACGAGCTGCGCCGCACGGCGGTAAAAATCGAGGCCCACCAGCGCCGGCTCGCCGCCCTGCCACGCCACCGTCACCTCGGGCAGGTGGCGGTGGGCCGCCATCAGCTGCCGGACGTAGGTTTCGAGCACGCGGTCGGACATGCGGAAATCGCTGCCCGGATAGAGCGCCTGCTTGGAGAGAAAATAGCAGTATTGGCAGGCCAGGTTGCACATCGCACCGGCGGGCTTGGCGAGGACGTGGAAGGGCTGCGGTTCGCCCTGGTCGGGCCTGGCGGTCATGCGCGCCTACTCGAACACGACCACTTCTTTGCCGTGCAGCTTGTCGAGGACGCGGCTGGCGATCAGCTCGAGGTGCGAGTTGTTGACCACAAAGTTCAGGTCGTCGGTGGGCACGGTCAGCACGGGACAGAGGGTAAAGTCCTGCACCCAGGCGTCATAGAGGTCGTTGAGCTGGAAGAGGTACTCGTCGGCGATTTCCTGCTCGTAATCGCGCCCGCGTTGGCGGATCCGCTCGTGGAGCACGGGCACCGAGGCCTGGAGATAGATCACCAGGTCGGGCGGCGGCAGGATGGTGATCACGGTCTGGTAGAGGTCCCAGTAGCTGCCCCAGTCGCGCTCGCTCATGTTGCCCTGCAGGTAGAGGTTGCGCGCAAAGATCTCGGCGTCCTCGTAGACGGTGCGGTCCTGGACGACGGTGCCGGGGCGCTCGACGATCTGGCGGTGGTGGCCCAGGCGGCGCGACAGGAAATAGATCTGGGAGTGAAAGCTCCAGGTGCGCATGTCCTTGTAAAAGTCGGCCAGGTAGGGGTTGTCGTCCACCGCTTCGTAGAACGGCTCCCAGCAGAGGTACTCGCTCAACATGGCGGTCAATGTCGATTTGCCGACGCCGACGTTGCCTGCGACCCCGATGAATCGTTTCACTCTTTCTCCTCCTGCTTCGGACACGGATTGGCACGGATGACACGGATTCCCTGGTGCGGCACGAGCGGCGGAAGGGTATCGTGTCTCAGTCTCTGGCGGCGGGGCTCGGGCGGCCGGCAGCAGTGAAGGTCAGCTCCGAGCCGAGGTAGAGGCGGTCACCCCAGCCCGACTTGACCGCCACCTCGTGGTCGCGGCGCGCGACCTGCACCTCCACCTGGTCGGCGCCGGCCTCGCGCGCCAGGTCTTCCATCCAGGGCACCATCACGCTTTCTGCATACGCTACGGCCGTCTCGACGTCGGCGAAATCGTGCACGCCTTCGGGCAGGTGGACGCGCACGCCGTGCCCCGCCGCCTGCGATGGCTCGAGCGGGGTGACGACCACCTGCCGGCGCTGGACGACGTTGCCTACCACGGCGCCGATGGCGTTGGCGACCTCGGCGTGGGCCGGGATCAGGAGCCGCGTGTGGAGCTTTTCGGCCACGCGCGGCAGGTAGGCCTGCACCGGCGCGCCGATGGCGACGACGGGCCGGCGCAGAGTGAACTGGATGGCCACGTCGGAAGCCTGGTCGCCGTCGAGGGCGCGGCCCAGGAGCAGCGCGGCCGTCGGCTCCTCGTCCCACGCGGGAACGTGCGCCTCGTCGCCGATCGCCTTGGTGACGAGCGCGCGCGCCGCGCGGTGCGACACGCCCTCGACGACGTCGAGGCAGAACTCGGCGGGCGCACGGCGGGCGGCGGCGGCGAGGAGCCGGGCGCCGAGGGACGCGGCCTCAACGTCCCAGATATCGAGGCGGCCGAGGGCGTGCAGGGCGTCGGTGGGCGTAAAGCCGGCGCGAAATAAGAAGCGCTCGGCGACCAGGCGCTCGACGCGGCGGAGCACGATGGCGCCGTATGGCGCGTCGCGCACCAGGACGGCGAGGGAGACAGGCCCACGGGCGACGCGCTCGACGATGGCACGCTCGTCGTCGTCGAGGCGGCGCGTGGCGGGGCGCCGGGCGAGCAGAAAGAGCCCGGCCAGGTCAGGTCGGGGCGGAACCGCCGCCTGGCCGCGCAGCTCGTCGACAATCTCGGGGTGCTGACTCGCCGCCAGGCTGAGGGGCACGACGCGCTGCGGGCCGATGATCAGGCGCCGGTCGCCGTCGAGCCGGACGTGGCTGTCGCCGCCGAGGCCGACGGTGTAGACGTCGACGGCCTCGACCATGGTGCGCCAGCGGCCGACCTGGGCACCCTCCGGGTTGAGGCGGGGGCGCCCGTCGCGCAGCGCGGCAATGTCGGTGGTGGTGCCGCCGACGTCGATGACCCACACCGAATCGCCGATCCCGGCATCCGCGCCGGCGCCGGCCCTGCCCGCCAGGTGCCAGGCGCCGACGGCGCTCGCCGCCGGGCCTGACAAAATCGTCTCGATTGGGCGCTCCATGGCCCACTCGGCGCGCACGAGCGAGCCGTCGCCCTTGACGATCATCAGTGGGGCGTCGACGTGGCGGTCGGCGAGAGTGCGGCGCAGGGTGGCGATCAGGTCGCGCAGCAGCGGCACCAGGCGGGCGTTGAGGGCGACGGTGGTGGCACGGCGCACCGAGTTGAGCTTGCTGGTCAGCTCGTGGCCACACGTAACCGGCATGCCGGTCCAGGCATGGATCAGCTCGCGGGCGCGCAGCTCGTGGGCGGGGTTGCGGACGCCGAAATAGCCCGACACGGCGAACGCCTCGACGCGGTCGCGCCGCGCCTCGACGGCCGAGCGCAGCGTCGCCTCGTCGAGCGGCCGGACCTCGTCGCCGTGGATGTCGTGCCCGCCGGCGACGTACACGACGTCCTCGGTGGCCAGGTCGGCCTCAAAGCCATACTGCTGGATCAGCTCCAGGTCGTAGCCGACGAGGACCAGGCAGACGGGGCTGCCGTGGCCCTCGACGATGGCGTTCGTCGCCAACGTGGTGGAGAGCGCCACCAGGTCGACGTCGGCGGCGGTCCACTGCCGCTCCATGTGCTCCCGCTGCGGCCGGTCTCCCGGCCGTGCCGCCCCGAACACGGCGTCGATCGCCTCGCCGATGCCGATCGACAGGTCGCGGCGGGTGGTGAGCGCCTTGGCGGCGCGCAGCACACGGCCGGTGTCCTGGTCGACCAGCACGGCGTCGGTGTAGGTGCCTCCGGTGTCGATGCCGAGTGCGAGGGTCATGCGGGGTCCTCCCGCCGGCGCCAGCAGGTGTCCTGCAGCGCGCAGAATTTGCACACCGAGCCGACGTGGCGCGCGTCGTAGCCGGGGCCGATGCCGATGAGGACGGAAAAGGACTTGTGGGGCTCGAGCACGGCATAGCCGGTGAGGTGCACGCCCACCTCGCCGAGCGGCAGCAGGCGGCAGAGCTCGTGCTGGCCCTCGAGCGGCCAGCCGACGAGGGAGCCGGGGGCGAGTGCCGCGCCGACACCCCAGCCCGCCTCGGCCGCTGCCTCTTCGGCCAGGCAGCGCAGCGCCTCGCCGGCGGCGCCGAGGGCGAGCACGCCAGCGCTGTCGAGCAGGTAGGAGAGCACGGCCTGTCCCTCGCGCTGCAGCGCGCTGACGCGTTGCTCCAGCGCGGGGCCGATGGTGCCGACGGCTACGAGGGCGCGCCCGGCGCCGGCCATCATGTCCGCCTTGGGGCCGAGGTGGAGGAGTGCGTCGCCGCCGCCGTCGCGCCCCGCCAGGCGCACGCTTGCTCCCTCGACGCCGCGCACGTCGAACCAGTCGTAGACGGCCGCCGGCCGCCACAGGTCGCAGCCGAGGGCGATCGCCTCTTCGGCCTGGCGCAGCAGCGCCGGGTTGGTGCGCCCGCCGCGCCCGGTGGCGAGCACCTGTGCGGGCGTCACCGCCACGGGAATGTCTCGCAAGATCATGGATCGTCCGCCTCGTTCCTATTCGTGTCGTCCTATCCGGGCGATTGTACCACGTTTTTGCGGGCCATGCAACGAGATAGACGTCGTTTTCTGCGGCCCTGTCAGGGTCCAGACTTCCGATCTGGAGCCTGGCGAATTTGACGCGGGACACGGATTTACACGGATGACACGGATTTTATGGTCCTTCGTTTTTTCGCGCCCGGTACCCCGGGGGGCGTCGGGAGTTTTTTTGGGAATCAAGCCCCGGGGTCGGGAGGATGGATAACAGGTGCCGGCCAGGGGCAGGATAGTGGGTGGGGCTATGTGGTTGACAAGGTGCAGGGCAGGGCCTGGTGCGTCAGGATCTATTATAGCATAGATCGGGGAAGTGTTGAGGGGTTTACGTCAGTTATTGGATTAAATCTTTCTCCGGCGCCGGGGACTTTGGGCACGGCTGCTGCAGAGGTGATTGACAGCCGGTCCGTTGTCATTGCGAGCGCCTGCTATTGGCGCGAAGCAATCTCCTTCTGCCACTTGGGGATTGCTTGGCCGTGATTGGGGCTGCTTTAACGCAGAGACGCAGAGACGCAGAGGCGTGGAGAGAAGGATTGACAGAGCCGGTTCTTTTGGTGATCAGTGGTGCGCGCGCCACGGATCAACTCGCAACGACAGACTTGGCAGCAGCCCTGCTGGGTGGCGAAGGGCTGCTTGACATCTGGGCCACTTGGTGGTATTCTGAGCAGGCCGTGGGCGAGATCGCCCTCCGGGCGTCCGGTTTTCTCGTTCTCTCGTTTTTTCGCTCATATGGAAACAACACAACAGAGGGAGGCCACGATGCGCATTGTAACCCCTGTCGAGATCGAAGAGGTAGCGTGGGAAGGCTACCTGGAGCCTGTGGGAGAGGTGTACCGGAGCGCCGCGCTGCCCAAGGTGTCGCTCGGCGAGCCGGTGTGGTGGACGGCGGACGCACTGGAAGCCGAGACGGGCAAAAAGTGGACCGTGCCTGCCGGCGGCCAGCGCTACACCCTGCTGCGCCTGGCGTGCACGCTCCATTCCCCCGAGCGCGGCTCGGCCTTTGCCGACGCGACGCTGACCACCTACCTGCGCCCGGCGGGCAGCGCGGGGCAGGCCGTAGCGCACGACATGTATCCGCTGCGCGAGACCGCGGAGCAGAAGGGCAAATTCAACGTCGCCGTCGGCCCCGACTTGAAATTCGGCCCCGTCGATGCCAGCCTGGGCAGCGCCGGCCTCGAGATCGAGCTGCACCGAGTATTCCCCGTCGTCCAGGCCTTCGGCCTGGGGCAGCCGAACCCCTACTGGAAGTTCGAGCGGCACAAAACCAACCCGCTGCTCGGCTCGCAGTACGTGTATGCCGTCGTCGCGGCGCCGCCCGCGGCCAGCGCGGTGCGCCTGACCGTCGAGCTGGTGGCGACGGTGGACACGGGGTGGGTGCCGATGCGCTTCAAGACGCCGGAGCAGGCGGAGGTGAGGATCAGCCGGTCGATGCCGTTCGGAGTGGGCCAGGCGAGCGCAGGGACAGGCGCCGCGGGGGGCACACCGGACATCGCTGTCGTGCGCGAGTTGCTCAAGGCGGCATTTAGCGCGCCTAGGCTGCGCATCTTTTGCCAGGATCGGCCCGCTTTCGAGCCGCTCCTCACGCGCTTTGGTCCGAACGACGGACTGGAGGACATGGTGGCGCGCGTGATCGATTATTGCAGGGAAAAGCACCTGTGGAAGGCACTACTGGATGAGGTCAAGGCGGACAATCCGGGGCAGTCGGCGCGGTTCGAGGGGCAGGTGTGGGGGTAGGGAACGGGACGTGGCGAGCGTTTGGACCACGAAAGGGGCGAAAGGGACGAAAGGCGCGAAAAGGGGCTCGCCCCCTTTTCGCGCTTGTGCTGTTGGTTGTGGCTTGAACGCCAGGGATGGGGCGTGGTCAGCCTATGACTTGTATGCCGTGGCCTTCCACCACGTCGCCGATGCGCCAGACGGGCTGGCCGGCCTGGCGGTAGAGGTGCTGTAGGCGGTCGGCCTGGTCGGGGGGAAGGGCGATGAGCAGGCCGCCGCTGGTCTCGGGGGTCCAGAGGAGCATCTGCATCTCTTCGGTGAGTGCCTCGTCAAATTCCACGTGGGGCTCGAAGGTGCGCTGGTTGTTGCAGGCGCCACCGGGAAAGAGCGACAGCTCGGCATATTCTTTCGCGCCGTCGAGGAAGGGGATCCGGTCAAAGTAGAAGCGGAGGCGGACGTCGCTAGCGGCGGCCATCTCGTAGCCGTGGCCGAGGAGAGCAAAGCCGGTGACGTCGGTCATGGCGTGGACGTCGACCTGGTGGGCGAGCTCGGCGGCGCGGCGGCTGAGGGTCAGCATGCTGTCGACCGCGGCTGCGAGGTGGGCCGGGTCGGCGGCGTCGCCCTTGGCGGCGGTGGTGATGATCCCGGTACCGAGCGGCTTGGTCAGGAGCAGGACATCGCCCGGGCGCGCACCGCCCTTGCGCCCCACGCGGTCGGGGTGGACGGTGCCGACGACGGCCAGGCCGAACTTGGGCTCGTCGTCATCGATGGTGTGCCCACCGGCGATGACGCCACCCGCCTCGGCGACCTTTTCTCCGGCGCCGCGCAGGATCTCGCCCAATACCTCGGACGGCAGGTTGGGCGGGAAGGCGGCGATGCTGAGGGCGAGCAGGACCTGGCCGCCCATGGCATAGACGTCGCTCATGGCGTTGGCGGCGGCCACGGCGCCGTCGGTGTAGGGGTCGTCGACGACCGGGGTGAAAAAGTCGGTGGTAAAGATGAGCGCCTGGTCGTCGCTCAGGCGGTAGACGGCGGCGTCGTCGGGCATGGCGAGGCCGACGAGCAGGTCGGGATGCTGCTCGGCGGGAAAGAGCGCACGCAGGGGGCGCAGAACCTGCGCCAGGTGGTCAGGCGACCGCTTGGACGCTCAACCGGCGGCGGTGGTCAGGGATGTAAGGCGGATCTGTTCTTTGGTCATAAGGTGTCCTCGATCATACGTTTCACCCCCCCTTCTCCCCCCCTTGAAGGGGGGGTAGGGGGGGAAAACTTGGCTACATGTCATGGATTCCGTTTATGGGCACGTTGCCCTCTCTCAATGTCTCTTCCACCCTTGCCCGTTCCGCGGGGTCGAAGCGCAGTGCCATGCCGCAGTCGGAGCTGAGCTGGCGCGGGGTGGGGATCATTTTGGTGGGCACGCCGGCACCCTGGAGCACCTTTTCGGCGCGCAGGGCGTGGGCGGTGGAGTGGAAAAGGACGACTCCGTAGGCGGACATGCTAGATGTTCACCAGCTTGCCGGCGCCAAGCATGGTTTCGGCAATGTCGTACATGTTCGACACCTGGCCGGCGCGGCGCCGCGCTTCGAGGTCGAGGTAGTTGAGACATGTGCCGCACACGAGGAGGGTGATGCCGGCATCCTCGAGCGCGCAGAGGTCGTCGAGCACGGGCGAGCCCTCACAGGCCAGGCGCACGCCGGTGTTGAAGAGGATGATCGTGTCGGGCCGGGGCCCGACTTCGGTGAGGGTGTGGAAAAAGCTGCGCACGAGGATCTGGCCCAGGGCCTCGTCGCCGCGGCCCATCTGGTCGGCAGAGATGACGAGGACGAGGGGGCCGGTCAGCGCTTCGGCGCGCCCCACCGCCGGCGCCGAGATAGGCACCGGGATGATCTCGCCGCGGGTCAGCTCCAGGCGGTGGCCACCTTGCTCCTCGACGACGTCGACGGACCAGCCGGCTTTTTGCGCCATGCGCGAGACATTGGCCAAGGCACTGGCGGTGTCGACCAGGGCGATGATGTGGGACGCCTGCTCCATCGCCTTGCGCGTGCGGAGCACGGGCTGGGGGCAGGCCAGGCCACGGGCGTCTACGGTTTCAGCCATCGTTCGAACCTCTCCTCAACAGATACCAGGTCGGTTGCACCGGCGAGGTGCGAGCCACCGACGAGACAGATGATACCGCAATTGATTAA
>DATHUZ010000202.1:0-2194 GCA_035461725.1 Anaerolineae bacterium | reverse complement strand
GGACCGGCTGCATGGGCAGCCAGGACACTTTCGCGTGGTTCGCTGCCGCCGCTGTGGTCTGATCTACCTGAATCCACGCCCGACGCCCAGCGCCATTGGGCGCTACTACCCCGACGACTACCGGCCATACATTGCCCCCGTACGCGCCGCCCGCAAGCGTGTGACCCGCTGGGATGCACGCTACGGGCTGTACAAACGCCTGCGCGTTGTGTCGGCCCACCAGGCAACCGGCCGGCTGCTCGACGTGGGATGTGCCACCGGGGATTTCCTCGCTTTTGCGCAGGAGAGTGGGTGGGAGACGCACGGTGTCGAGCTGGTAGAGCCGGCCGCTGCCTATTGCCGCGACGTCCTCGGTTTGCACGTGGTGACCGGGGACCTGCTCGACGCGGCCTATCCCGACGCTCACTTTGACGCGATCACGCTCTGGAACGTGTTCGAGCACCTCTACGATCCGGCCGCCACTCTCCAGGAGCTGAGGCGGATCGTCAAGCCAGGGGGCTGGCTGGTGATGGCGGTCCCCAACCCCGACAGCCTCGATGCACGCCTCTTCGGGCCGGCGTGGGCGGGCTATGACGTCCCGCGCCACCTCTACACCTTCCCAACACCGGTGCTGCACGACCTGCTGGCTCGGGAAGGGTTTGAGGTTGTCGACCGCCGGTGCGTCGACAGCAGCCACTTTATCTTTTTCCTGAGCCTTCGCTTCTGGCTGTTGGCCCGCCCGCGCTGCTCGCGCCTCGTCCGTTGGGCAGAGCGCCTGGAGCACTCTCGCCCTGTCCGGCTGCTGACCGCCCCATACTTTCGTTTGGTCGATGCTCTCGGGAAAGGGCCGGTGGTGACCGTGATCGCTCGCCAGGAGGGCGGCGCGTGAAGCGGCACGGCTACCTGTATGCCGGCACGGCGATCCTCCTCCTCGCCGGCGCCCTGCGCCTTGCCGGCCTGGATCGCACCGGCATCGAGATCGACGAGGCTTTCTCCGTCCAGCTCGCGGCGCTTTCGCCCGCAGACATTGTGCGCGGCACAGTGTCCGACTTGCACCCTCCTCTCTACTACCTGCTTCTACACGCCTGGATCCCCCTTGCCGGCAAGAGTGTGTTTGCGGTGCGCCTGCTGTCCGCACTGCTTGGTTGGGTGACCGTCGCCCTCCTCCTCCGCGTGGGGCATCGTGCTGCACCTGCGATTGGATTGCTGGCCGCGGCGCTGTTGGCTATTTCACCGCCGCACCTCTGGTATTCTCAGCAAGCGCGCCAGTATGCGCTCCTCACTTTGCTGGTTACCGCGTCCACCTGGCTGGCGTGGCGTTGGTGGTCCGGTGCCACGGCGAAGGGGGGAGCCGTACCGGTGCTCTATGTGCTTACGACACTGGCCGCCCTATACACCCACGCTTTTGCTTTCCTGGCGCTGGCGGCGCAGACGATCGCAGCCGTGGTTCTCCGCCAGCCGTCAGGCCAGGAGCGGTGGCGGACCATCCGGCACTGGCTCACCTTGCAGGCGCTGGTACTTGTGGGGTTCGCACCCTGGCTGCCGGTGATGGTCGACCAGTCGCTCCATCACAGCGCTCCCTGGATTCCCCCGTTGAGCTGGCCGGTCGTGCGCAGCAGTTGGATCTTTATGTTGCTGGGACGCGACTGGGCAGGCAGTCTGGTCGACTATGCAAGTGCACTCCTTGGCCTCGGTCTTTTTTTTGCGGCCTTGTGGCCCACCAGGTGGCACCCACAGAATCGGCGCCGGCAGTGGGACCGCTCGCTTGTCGGGTGGATCGCGCTCTGGCTCGCCATCCCCATCCTGCTCGTCTTGACGATCGCCCTTTTCACCCCCGTTTATCAGAACAAACAGCTCCTCATCGTCGTGCCGGCGCTGGCGCTGCTGCTCGCTGCCGGCTGCCTCCGCCCTGCCCCACGATTTGTACAGATCCTCCTCGCGCTCACCCTGGCGACACTGATGGTTCACGCTCGATACGAGCAATACGTCGACCCATACCGGCAGTCGTGGGAGGACGTCACGGCCTACCTCGACGCGCACGCGTCCCCCGGCGACCTGCTCTATCTCAATGCTGCAGCGGCCGAGCTTGCCATCGACTATTACCTGGAATCGGACCTCGAGGTCGCGGGCTATCCAGCAGACTTTCAGTTTGATCGCGGTGGCTGGTACGGCGACGTTGCCACACCCGGCATCGTCCAGGCGCGGCTCGATCCCC
>DATHUZ010000201.1:0-2055 GCA_035461725.1 Anaerolineae bacterium | reverse complement strand
AGCACACCGCCCAGCATGACCGCTGTGACCACGCGCGTCCATTGGCTCATGTGCATGTGTCTCTCCTCCGGAAGTGTTGATCACCCGAGATGACCGATGCCTCCCCCGAGCACGACCCTCCGACACCAGGCACGCCTCGGGTGTGGGGCAGGCGCGAGGCGGCACCTCGTGGCCTGTCTTCGCCGCCTGTCATCCAGTGCCACAGTCGCGGCGGCGAGCCTGGCTCAGCGGATGACCTCGTCCGCCTGGAAGAGGAGCGTCGGGGGGATCGTTAGGCCCAGCGCCTCCGCGGTCTTCAAGTTGATGACCAGCTCGAGGCGTGTGGGCTCCTCCACGGGCAGGTCAGTCGGCGTGGCCCCGTTGAGCAGCTTGTCGACATAGGCGGCCGCGCGCCGGGCCTGATCCAACAGGCTGGGCCCATAGGCCAGGAGGCCCCCTTCCTCGACTAACTCCCGCACTTCGTACATCACGGGCAGCCGGTGCGCGGCCGCGAAGTCCAGGAGCCGACGGCGCTCAGGCGTCGTCAACATGTCCGTGATCATGAAGAGCGCCTCTGGGCGGTGCTGGGTCATCATGGTCAAGGCCCAGTCGACATCGCTCGCATCTCGCACGCCCAGGTGTTGCAGGGTCACGCCTAAGGCCTGGGCGGCGAGTTGCATCTCCCCAAATTTCAGGGCCATGGCGCTATCGGCCGCATTCCAGAGCACGGCGACCTGGGAGAGATGAGGAACGGCCTCCTTGAGGAGCTCCACCCGTTTCCCGCTGAGCTCCGTGGCGAGGGTCGCCACCCCCGTGATGTTCCCACCCGGCCGGGCGAGGCTCGTGATCAGACCGGTGCCCACCGGGTCGCCAGCGGCCACCATGACGATGGGGATCGCCCTGGTCGCGGTCTTGGCGGCCCGGATCGCCAGCGTGCGCGACGCCACGATCACCTCCACCTGGTGACGCACCAACTCGGCGGCCAAGTCCGCGAGCCGATGAGGGTTTCCCTCCGCCCCTCGATACTCGATGGTGATGTGCTGGCCCTCGACATAGCCCAGTTCGCGTAACCCTTGCCGGAAGGCCTCCACGACGGGCGAGTGGGCGTCGCCGAAGAGGGACAGCCATCCGATCCTCGCGGCCGTCGTGGGGAGCTGCGCGTCAGAGTCAAATGGCACCGCGCGGATACCAAGGGCGAGGATGATGAGCATCACGACGAGGCGGCCCACGACACGTGCGTTCATGGCTCGTCTCCCTTCCGCTGCGTATCTGGGGCGCGTCCAGCCAAGGCCACGTCGCGATCGAAGGTCGCTCGGGACATGTGGAGCGTCTGATAGATCGCATGAATCGGCATGCCGTGGTCGGCGTGCATCGTCTTGGCCATCTGCACGCGAGGGTCGCACGGACTAAGCGGCTTGCGCCCGCCTGTCCTCCCCCGGGCCCGTGCCGCCACCAGTCCAGCCCGGGTCCGTTCCTGCAGGAGCCGGCGTTCAAACTGGGCGAGCGCGGAAAAGAGATGGAAGATCAGTTCGCCGGATGCACTCGTGGTCTCCAGCGCCCCATCGCAGAGGGAGCGAAAGCCCACGTGCCGCTGGAGCAGCTCCGCAATCAGCGTCACCAGATGGGTCATGGACCGGCCGAGGCGATCCAAGCGCCAGACGACGAGCGTGTCGCCGGGGGCTAACGCCTGCAAGCAGGCCGCGAGGCCCGGCCTGGCCGCGCGTGCACCGGAGGCAATATCCACGAAAATCAAGTCATCAGGACATCCAGCGCGCCGTAAGGCGTCGCGCTGGAGGCTCAGATCCTGGTCGGGGGTGCTGATGCGCGCGTACCCCATGAGCCGGGCCATCGGATCCTCCCTCAGAGGCGCGTGGTCGTCTCATCTTCCCCGCAGACATGCATGTTTCCAAGACGCTCTTTCCTGAGATGGGATTATGATACACCAGAAGGCGCCAGAACAGAAGGCAGGATGCCTCACCTCAGGTGTCTCAGCAAATGTCGTGGCGAGGTTTGCCGGGTGGGGTGGTCAGCGCGGAAGCGGATGCGCCAGTCGCCCACGCGGAGCCGCCACTCGTC
>DATHUZ010000200.1:0-2120 GCA_035461725.1 Anaerolineae bacterium | reverse complement strand
GACGGATCTGGCGGCGAGCTTTACGGGAGAGCAGGGCCACGCCTACCGTTTTCGCGCGCGGGCCTGGCAGCGCTATCCGAACGGCGCGCACCTCTTTAGCCCCTACCGCGAGCAGGGCGACACACGTACCGTGGTGGGGGGCAGCGCCGAGCTGCGCGGCCTGGTGCTGACGAACCAGGGACGGCCGCTGATGGGCGCGACGGTGGCGATCTCGGGCACCGGGTTCTCTGGCTCCACGGACCCGCAGGGACGGGTATCGCTGTCGCTCGGGCTGCTTCCGGGCCCGCAGACGGTGACCGTCGAGCGTGCGGGGTGGCTGGCACCGTCGCCTGTCTACAGCGTCACCTTTGGGCTGACAGCAACGGTTCCGCTGACCTGGACGATGCGCAGCCCCGACGACGTGGTCGTGAACGGCGAGTTCGAGGCCGGCCTCGATGGCTGGTCGTGGGCAGCCGACGCCCCAGAGGTCGTGACCGCCCCCGTGCACACCGGGCGCGGCGCGCTGGCCCTGGCGGCGCCGGCAGCGGTGAGCGTGCCTGTTACCACCACGGCAGCCGTGTCGCAGACGGTGGTCGTCACCGATGCGTGGGAGCCGGTGCTCTCGTTCTGGTACCTGCCCGAGGGGGTGGGAGAGGGCGACCGCCTCAACGTCGTGCTCACGATCGTGACCGAGACGGTGACGGCCACGTGGCCGATCACGGCCACAACCGCGCCCTTGACCGCCACGGAGCCGATCACAAGCGTCGTGCCTGTCACCACCACCCTCGTCCTGACCCCCACACTCGACGGCAGTGGTTGGTCTCACTTCTGGTGTTACGCCGGGCTGCCGCGTGCCGCGCTGACGGGCACTATCACCCTGGAATTCCACACCCGGAACGAGGGGGTGGGTGCCCCGTTCATGGTTTACCTGGACGAAGTGAGCCTGGGTGCCAGGGCGGGTGGGCGGTATGCCGTGTACCTGCCCGTCGTGGGGCGAGGGTGGTAACAGCGGTTTTGTCGCCGTCCAGAAGTGTGATAGAATGGAACGAATTCGTCGATGACGTGAGGAGGAAATGATGGTAGAGCTTACGGTTGTGCCGATCGACAAGCCGGATGCGATCAACTTTGTCCTGGGCCAGACTCATTTCATCAAGAGCGTCGAGGATATCCACGAGGCGATGGTCGGCGCCGTACCCGGCATCAAGTTTGGGCTGGCGTTCAACGAGGCGTCGGGCGACTGCCTGGTGCGCACGACCGGCACCGACGCGGCCATGATCGACCTGGCGCAAAAGAATGCGCTGGCAATCGGGGCCGGGCACGCGTTTGTTCTCTTTTTGGGCGAGGGCTACTATCCGATCAACATCCTCAACGCGCTCAAGATGGTGCCCGAGGTGGCGCGCATCTTTTGTGCCACCGCGAATCCAACCCAGGTGATCGTCGCGGAGACGGAGCAGGGGCGCGGCATCGTGGGGGTGGTCGACGGCTTTTCGCCCAAGGGGGTAGAGGCAGAGAAGGACGTGGCCTGGCGCAAGGGCTTTTTGCGCACCATCGGCTACAAGCTGTGAGCGTTCGACGCCCGGAACCGGCGGGGGGCGGACCGTCCGCCGCGGTGCTTTTCATTTTTCTCGATGGCGTCGGGCTGGCGCCGGCAGGCGCCGACAACCCGCTGAGCCTGGTGCCCATGCCCCGCCTGGCGGAGCTGATCGGCGGGCCGCTGGTGCTGGACGGAACAGGGCGGGACGACGGCGTATGGCGCGGCAGATCGGTGGTGTGGCGCGCGCTCGACGCGTGCCTGGGTGTGCCGGGGCTGCCACAGAGTGCGACAGGGCAAACCGCCCTCTTTACCGGCGTCAATGCGCCGGCACTCGTCGGCGACCACGTCACGGCCCAGCCCACGGCAGCGCTGCGCAGCGTGATCGAGGAGCAGAGCCTGCTGAAGCGCGCGGCCGAGGCGGGGGCGCGCGTCCTTTTTGCCAACGCCCACTCGGAGCGGTTCTGGGCGTGGGTGCAGGAGGGGAGGCGCCGGCTCGGCGCCAGCACCCTGACCGCCCTGGCGGCCGGCGCGCCGATCCGCACTCTCGACGAGCTCCGCGCCGGGCGGGCGGAGTTGTGGGATATGACGCACGAGGTGGCGGCCGCGC
>DATHUZ010000199.1:0-2858 GCA_035461725.1 Anaerolineae bacterium | reverse complement strand
TGGTGAACGCGTCGGACATTGTAGCCACGGTGGGCGCGATCGAGCGCGCGCTGGTGCGGGCCGGCTACCAGTTCGAGGCGGGCGCGGGTGTGGCGGCGGCGCAGGAAGTGCTGTGTACAACCGCGTAACCGCCGAGCTGGTAGACGCGCTGCGGCTGATTGCCGGCGACGGGGACGTGCTGGTCGACGCCGAGGCGCTGGAACGGTACAGCCACGACGAGACGGTGGGGCTGCGCGGCGAGCCGGAAGTGGTGGTGCGCGTCACGTCGGCGCAGCAGGTGGCCGAGGTGCTCAAGCTGGCGCAGCGAGAGCGCGTGCCGGTGACGCCGCGGGGCGCCGGCTATGGGCTGAGCGGCGGCGCGGTGCCGGTAGCGGGCGGGATCGTGCTGTCGACGGAAAAGATGAACCGCCTCCTGGAGATCGACGCCAGGAACCTGATGGTGACGGTCGAGCCGGGTGTGATCACCGGCGACATCCACCGCGCCGTCGAGGCCGAGGGGCTCTTTTACCCACCCGATCCGGCCAGCCTCGACTCGTGCTCGATCGGGGGCAACGTGGCCGAGGGGGCCGGCGGGCCGCGCGCGGTCAAGTATGGCACGACGCGCGATTACGTGTGCGGCCTGGAGGTGGTGCTGCCGTCGGGTGAGATCATCACCCTCGGCGGCAAGCTGGTGAAAAACGTCACCGGCTACAGCCTGCTCCACCTGCTGATCGGCTCGGAGGGGACGCTGGCGGTGGTGACGCGCATCGTGCTGCGGCTGCTGCCGCTGCCGCGGGTGCAGATCGACCTGCTGGTGCCGTTCGACGATTTTCAGGCGGCGGCCGACACGGTGGCAGATATCATCGCCCACCGCATCCTGCCGACGGCGATCGAGTTCATGGAGCAGGACAGCGTGCTGGCGGTGGAGCGGCTGCTGGAGAAAGAGGTGCCGTACGACGACGCGGCGGCGCACCTGTTGATCCAGCTCGACGGGAACAGCATGGCGGCGGTGGAGGCCGACATGGAGCTGGTGGGCGATATCTGCCTGGAGCATGGCGCGCGCGACGTGCTGGTGGCCCAAGATCGCCCGACGCGCGACCGGCTGTGGGAAGCGCGGCGGATGATCATCGAGTCGCTGAACGCCGAGAGCCCGGTGAATCACATGGAGGACGTGGTGGTGCCGAGGGCCGAGATCCACCGGCTGCTGCAGGGGATCAAGGCGATCGCCGGGCGGCACGGCGTGCGGATCGTGAGCTTTGGGCACGCGGGCGACGGCAACGTGCACGTCAACATTCTAAAGGATGACCTGCCGGTAGCGCGTTGGATCGAGCTGGTGCCGGCGGTGCAGGAAGAGATCTATCACCTGGCGCTGGCGCTGGGCGGGACGATCACGGGCGAGCATGGCATTGGCGCCACCCGCCGCCGCTACCTGCCCATGGCGCTCGACGAGGTGCAGATTGCGTTGATGCGGCAACTCCGCGATGCCTTTGACCCGAACCATATCCTGAACCCAGGCAAGATCTTTCCTTGACGTGGGGAGAGAGGGAACACAGAGATACACAGCGACAAACGGAGATACACGGAGGGGAGAGGGAATGGGAACACGGAGATACGCGGAGCTTGTTTTTAATCTCTGTGTATCTCCGTATAGCTCTGTGTAACTGCTTTCGGGGGCATTATCAAGAGTACAGAGGAGAAGTGATCTGATGGCGAATATTGTGTGTATTGGCGCGGGGCACGTGGGGGGGCCGACGATGGCGGTGATCGCCAAGAACTGCCCGGAGCACCGCGTCGTCGTAGTTGACGTAAACGAGGAAAAGATCGCCGCGTGGCAGTCGGAGCAACTGCCGATCTATGAGCCGGGGCTGGACGAGATCGTGCGCAAGGTGCGCGGCAGGAACCTCTTTTTCTCGACCGATATCGAGGCGAACATTGCCGAGGCGGACATCATCTTTGTGAGTGTGGGCACCCCGACCAAGAGCTTTGGCCAGGGGGCGGGCAAGGCAGCCGACCTGCAGTACTGCGAGCTGGCCGCGCGCCAGATCCTGGAGAACTCGACGTCGTCCAAGATCGTCGTCGAAAAAAGCACCGTGCCCGTGCGCACCGCTGAGGCGATGGAGCACATCCTCAACTCGGACAATGAAAACGGTATCCACTTTGACGTCATCTCCAACCCCGAGTTCCTGGCGGAGGGGACGGCGATCCGCGACATGGAGCAGCCGGAGCGGGTGCTGATCGGAGGCAGGAACACGCCGTCGGGGCAGAAGGCCCTGCAGCAGATCGTCGACATCTATGCCCACTGGGTGCCGCGCGACCGGATCATTACGACCAATTTGTGGTCGAGCGAGCTATCCAAGCTGACGGCCAATGCCTTTTTGGCGCAGCGCATCTCGTCGATCAATGCCATCTCGGCGGTGTGCGAGCGGACCGGCGCCGACGTGGACGAGGTGGCGCACGCCATCGGGCAGGACAGCCGCATCGGAAACAAGTTCCTGCGCGCCAGCGTTGGGTTCGGCGGGTCGTGCTTTCGCAAGGACATCCTGAACCTGGTCTACCTGTGCGAGTTTTACCACCTGGACGAAGTAGCGCGTTACTGGGAGCAGGTGGTGGCGATGAACGACTACCAGGAGGGCCGCTTTGTGTCGAACATGATCTCGGCCATGTTCAATACCGTGGCGGGCAAGCGCGTGGCGCTGTTCGGCGCCGCCTTCAAGGCGCACACGAGCGACACGCGCGAGTCGCCGGCGCTGGCGGTCACCCGCGCGCTGCTGCTGGAGCGCGCCAACGTGGTGATCACCGACCCGCACGCGATGGAGAGCGCGCGCCAGGACCTCGGCACGCTGGCAGAGCTGGTGACGTTCGAGCCGGATCCGTGCGCG
>DATHUZ010000198.1:0-3456 GCA_035461725.1 Anaerolineae bacterium | reverse complement strand
ATTGAGCCTGTACGACGTGGTCGCCGAGATGCCAAAGGTGGAGCTGCACGTGCACCTGGAAGGGAGCATCCGCCCGGCAACACTGCTGGAGCTCGCGCGGCGGAATCGAGTGGCGCTGCCGGCGAACGACCTGGAGGGGATGCGCCGCTTCTACCACTTTGTCGATTTTGACCATTTTATCCAGGTGTACATCGCAATCTCTCGCTGCCTATGCACAGTCGAGGATTTCGAATTGATCGCCTACGAGTTTGGCGCGGACATGGCACGCCAGAAGATCCGCTACGCCGAAGTGACCTTCACCCCTTTTACGCATGCCGAAAACACCGGGCTGCCTTTCGACGACATCCTGGCCGGCCTGAACGCAGGGCGGAAGAGGGCACGGGCGCAGTTTGGTGTCGACATGGCCTGGGTGCTCGACATTGTGCGCGACTGCCCCGAGACCCGTATGCAGGTGGCACGCTGGGCCGTGAGCGCTATGGACCACGGCGTCGTCGCCCTGGGTCTTGGAGGCACGGAGCGTGGTCACCCTCCCGAGTGGTTTGCTGACGCGTTTGACCTGGCACGCGAGGCGGGGCTGCATCGTGTGCCGCACGCCGGCGAGGTGGCAGGACCCGAGAGCGTGTGGGGGGCGCTGCAGACGCTGCACGCCGAGCGACTGGGTCACGGTGTGCGGAGCATCGAGGATCCTGGGCTGGTCCGGTACCTGGTCGATCACCGTGTGCCGCTCGAGGTGTGCCCGACCAGTAATCTGTGCCTGGGTGTCTATCAAACGTACGAGGCTCATCCGATCCGGCGGCTGTACGAAGCGGGTGCTGTCGTGACTGTCAACTCGGACGATCCGCCGATGTTTGATACGGATCTGGTGGCCGAATATCGAGCCTTGGTCGATCCCCTCGGCTTTGATGCCGACGACCTGGAGAGGCTACTCCTCAATGGGGTGCACGCGTCTTTTTTGCCGCAAGAGGCCAAGCAGGAGATGATGCACGCGTTCCGCTCTGAGCTGCAGCGCCTGGTTCGCCATCACCTGGACGAAGGGGGGGGGCGTGGACCAGCACGTGCCGGGTGAGGGTAGGCCGCGGCGCCACGATGAGCTGGTGCTTTTTCGCGCGGTGCTTGCCGCCCTCGACAGCTCGCCGGAGCCAGCCGAGTTTTTGAAGCGTGCTCTGGTGAGCACGACTCACTTCCTGGGCCGCGGCTCTGGCGGGCTCGTACTGGTGGACGATCCTCGACACCCGGGCCTGGCGGTTGCCGCACACGTGGGGGTGCCGGCAGATACACTGCCGGTTCGCGTCTTCTGGAGCGACTGCCTGTGTCGGGAAACCGCAGGTAATGGCATCCCGATCCTTTCCAGGCAGTGTGTGGGGTGTGCCTGCAATGTGGGCTCCTGGCCGGAACCGCGCGTTCACCTGGCCGTTCCCCTGAAAACAAGGGAAACTGTCGTGGGTGCGTTCTGCCTGCTCGGCCCACCGGGCCTGGAAATCGAAGAGCAGGACCTGAGCTTCTGGGAGGATATCGGCATTCTCGTGGGCCGTGCTCTCGAACAGGCTCAGATACGCTCACAGGTTGACCAGGAGCGAGAGCTGCTGCAGATCTTTTATGAGGTGAGCGATCATCTTGCGACCAGCCTCGATCTGGACTGGGTGCTATCGCGCGTGCTCGACCTGTCGATCACGGCCACCAACGCGCAAGATGGGAGCATCTTTTTACTGCCGGCACTGGGGCGGGTGTCGGGCGCGCGCGAGGGGCGTATATTGCGCCGTGCTCTACCACCGGCGGAGGCCGATCTGGTGATCGAGGAGGTGCTGGCACGGGGGCTCGCCGGTTGGGCGGTGCGTCACAAGGAGGTGGGGATCGTCGCAGACACATCAAGTGATGCCCGGTGGCTTCCCTTCCCCGAGGACCTCGATCCGCCGGGCGCTGCCCTCGCAGCGCCGCTGATGGCGGGCGGCAGTGTGCTGGGGGTGATGACACTGGCGCACAGGGAGAAGGAGCACTTTCAGGACCGGGATGTGACCATCGTGCTGGCCATCGCGGGGCAGGCGGCGGTGGCGATTGAAAAGGCGCGGCTGCACGATGATGTGTCGCGGATGGCGAAAAGGCTCGCGCAGCGGGTGGAGGAGCAGACGCAAGAACTCAAGGAGATCCAGGCCCAGTTGATCCAGGCGGAGAAGCTGGCTGCACTGGGCGAGCTTGCTGCCGGTATCGCGCACGAGATCAACAATCCGCTGCACATTCTGCAGGCGTACGTGGAGTACATGCAAACGCAGATCGGACCCGACGAGGAGATCCTCGACGTGCTCGAGCCGATGAACCACGCCCTCGAGAATATCGCCCGGCTGGCTTCACAGCTCCGTGACTTTTCGCGGCCGGCGGCCGGGGAGTGGAAGGAGGTATCGATCAACGGGGCGCTAGAGCGCGTCCTGCTCCTGGTGCGCAAGGAGCTGATGCACAATCACGTCGAGGTGACGGCGCTTCTGGCGCCAGAGCTGCCAAATGTTATGGGCGATCCACGGCAGATCGAGCAGGTTTTCCTGAACCTGATTCTGAACGCACGCGATGCTATGCCGGGTGGTGGGCAGTTGACGATTGAGACGCGCGCGGATGCGAACATTGTCTATGTTCGTTTCGTGGACACAGGGTTGGGCATCAGCAGCGAACATTTGCCGCGCATTTTCGAGCCTTACTTTACCACCAAGGAGGACCGCGGTACCGGCCTTGGCCTGGCCATTTGCCAGCGCATTGTGATCCAGCATGGTGGACAGATCAGTGTCGCCAGTATACTGGGACAGGGCACAGCGTTTACCGTCCAGCTTCGAGCAGCGGCGGGACCATGATGGCACAGGGGCGGCAGCCGGGATATCGTTATTTTGACCTGATCCTCGCCCTATTTGTAGCGGTGCTGCTCATCAGCAACGTGGCATCCACCAAGATCGTTGACCTTGGCCCCTTTACTTTTGATGGCGGCACGCTTCTTTTTCCGGTCAGCTATATCTTTGGCGACGTGCTCACCGAGGTGTATGGCTACCGGCGCAGCCGGAGGGTGATCTGGGCCGGGTTTGGATCGGCGGCACTGATGGCCGCCGTGCTGGCGCTGGTCGGGGCTCTGCCGCCGGCCGAAGGGTGGGAACATCAGGACGCGTACCGGGCGATCCTGGGCACGACGCCGCGCATCGTCCTCGGCTCACTCATTGCCTTCTTTGCCGGCGAGTTCAGCAACTCGTACGTGCTGGCAAGGATGAAGGTGTACACACAGGGGCGCTGGCTCTGGACGCGCACGATCGCCAGCACGCTGGTGGGGCAGGCGGTGGATACGCTGCTGTTTGTCGCCATCGCCTTTGCCGGCACTCTGCCGTGGGGCCTCTTTTGGAGTATTGTCCTGTCGAATTACGTGTTCAAGGTGGGACTCGAGGCGGTCATGACGCCCGCCACCTACCGCGTCGTCGGTTTTCTAAAGGC
>DATHUZ010000197.1:0-4750 GCA_035461725.1 Anaerolineae bacterium | reverse complement strand
GACGGCGATCCCGATGAGGGCTTTTTTTGAGAAACAGCCATGAGGCATCGGGAGCGAGGGATAGGTACTCTTTGACCTTACTATGGTTGGCGGGGTGGGGTGGGTAACCACCTACTTTGCTGCGCTATACTCGCCAGGCCGCGCCGCCTTGTGTGGCACCAAAAAGTGTGCTACAATAGGCATGACTTGCACCACACAAGGAGCGTGACGTTATGCAGCTCACCGACGTAACAGCAATGGCCAGGCCGATCGACCCGCGGTATCCAACCAGTCTGGCCATCTCGGTCGTCTCGGTTCTGGTGGGCGCCGGTGGCACCCTCTACCGGCTGCTCTCAGGCGACGGGTGGGTCGACGCGCTGCTGTGGGGCATTGGCGCGGCGCTGGCCGTGTTCCTCGCCTGGGCGCTGGCGCGTGAGACAGATCCTGACCATGACCTGTCGGCGTTCGTCGCCGCGGCGCTGGGGCTGGCCGGGCTGTTCGTGCTCGGGCTGCCGGCCCTGCTTCCCCTCTTCTGGCTGCTGATGCTGCTGCGCATTGTGAACCGCACCACCGGCGTGCCGGCGCGCCCGCTCGACTCGCTGGCCGTGTTGGGGGTAGCGGGCTGGCTGGCGTGGCAGGGAGCAGAGACCGCCGCCCGGATCACGGCGCTCGGCTTGCTTCTTGACGCGTTGCTGCCC
This sequence comes from Anaerolineae bacterium, assembly GCA_035461725.1. Taxonomy (GTDB): domain Bacteria; phylum Chloroflexota; class Anaerolineae; order JAAYZQ01; family JAAYZQ01; genus JAFGIA01. Next base: position 4,073 of record DATHUZ010000197.1, on the reverse strand, counting down.
AATCCACTGCGTCGCCACCTGGTGCTGGCGGGGGTTGCCCTGGCGGGTGCGGTGGTCGTGGCGGTCGCGCGCGATTCCGCGGGGGGCGAGCCGCTGTCGCCGGCCGGGTGGGCCGGGCTGGCCGCCGTGGCCGGGCTCTGGATCGTCGTGATCTTGACGTCGGGGCGGGTGGTGAGCGTCGGGGACGCGACCCGCGAGCCGCGGGAGGCGATGCGGGTGCAGGCGGCACAGGGGCTCGCGCTGCTCACGGGCCTGCTGTGGGCGGCAGAGGTGGGCCGGGCGGGTGTGGTGGAGCTCATGCCACTCTGGGCGGCGCTGATCGGAGTGGGGCTGTGGCGTGCCGGTGTGCTCGTGATGGGACGGTGCGCTCCGCGCGAGGGCAGGCCGGGCGGATAGACACGGCCTGCCTTCGGGATAGAGGGAGGAAGGGGAGATGGACGTGATCGAGATTCTTCAGATTGTGGCGGCCATTGCGACGGCGCTTGTTGGACTGGTGTCGCTGGCCGTGCCGGAGAAGGTGAAGGGCTTTACCGGTCTTGACGTGTCGACGGCGCGAGGGCTGACAGAGATGCGTGCCATCCTCGGCGGCAGCTTTGTCGGCCTGGGCATCGCGCCGCTGATCCTGAACGAGCCGGCGGCGTACGCCATGCTCGGCATCGTCTACCTGGCGACCGCCGTCGCGCGCGTGATCGGCATCGTCATCGACCGCTCGGGTGAGACCTCGAATTACGCCAGCGTCGCCTGGGAGGTCCTGTTCGGCATTCTGCTGCTCTTGTAGAGCCACGCGGAGATACGTATCGTTTTTGGACACGGATTCACACGGATTTGCACGGATCAATAACAAACCGTCCCATGCAAAATCCGTGTCATCCGTGTAAATCCGTGTCCCATCAAAAGTTCGCCAGACTCCAGTTACCGGTAGTCTCCGGGCGTGCCCCACCTTTGAAGCCCGCGGTAGCGGCGCTGGCGGGCGGCAAAGTGGACGCGGATGGGCGCGGCGTCGAGCTCGGGGTGTGCCTCGTACAGGAGCCTATCGCCGTGGCGAAAGGCCTCGAGGACGAGGGGCAGCTCGCGCTGAAAGATGGCAAATCGCCAGCCGGCAGGGCCGAGGGCCAGCCCGCCGCTGACGTGGCAGTAGACGTGGAGCGCCAGCCCGCCCGCATCGTCGAGCCACTCGGCAAGCACCTCATCGCGCATGAACAGTGTGTAAAGGCCCGAAACCTGATCCCCGTTGTATTCGGCGGCGATGGTCAGGTAGAGGTCTCCGGTCCTATCGGAGTGGGTGAGGGTGTAGCGCCGCGGCGAGGTGGGGCCGTCGGGCCCGGCACCGGGGCCGAACTCCACGTGCAGCTTGTCGGGGCGCAAACGACTCATTGCTGGCTCCTTGTCGCCCTCAGGGGCGTACAGGCTCAGCCTCACGCCGGGGCAGGGGCGGATCGGGGTTGACGATCAGCCGCCGCCACACGAAGGAGACGAGCCAGGCGAGGAGCGCGGCGGCGAGTAGGCCCGGCGCCCAGGTGCCGAGCACGTCGAGCAAAAGGCCGCCGGCCGACGGCCCCACGACGCGCGTCAGGCTCTCGATGGAGGCGGCGGCGCCAAGGGCGCCACCCACCTCTTCGACATAGACCGCCTTGGTGATGGCGCTGTTGATCACGGTGTTCAACACGCCGGAGGCGAGCGCGACAGGGGCGAGCACCAGCAGCAGCACCGGTACGTTGGGCGCAAAGGCCCACGCGAGGAGTGAAGCCCCAAGCAGGGCGACGGCGGCCAGGATCAGGTGGTTCTCCGGAAACCTGCGAGTCAGCCGCCCGATGGCCAGGCCCTGCACCAATACGCTCAACAGGCCGACGTAGGCCAGGACGTAGCCGGTCTGCGTCGAAGTCAGGTCGAGGCGATACTGGGCATAGAGCGCAAAGACGCCGGTAAAGGTGGCAAAGGCGAGGCCGTAGAAGAGCCGGACGTGGAGCAGGGGGCCGAAGCGTGGGCGCCCGAGCGCGCGCCACAGCTCGCGCAGGCTGATCACGCTCCCGCGCGGCTGGTTTTTCATCCGCTCGCGGGCCTCGGGCGTGAGCGACTCGGGCAGCCAGAAGAGGACGGCGAGCCAGTTCAGAAAGGCGAGGCCGGCGGCCACGAACGCGGGCACAGCGTAGCGACCGCCAGCGCTCAGCGCGCCGCCGGTTGCAGGTCCGATGATAAAGCCGAGGCCAAAGGCGGCGCCGATCAGGCCGAGGCCGCGGGCGCGGTTCGCCTCGTCGGTCACGTCGGTGATGTATGCCTGCGCGACCGAGATGTTGCCCCCGGTGAGGCCGTCGAGAATGCGGCTGGCAAAGAGGACGGCGAGGACGGCGGTGTTGACGGCAGAAGTGGACCCGCCGCCAGGCAGCAAGCCGGCGAGCGCCCGCCCGAGTGGGTCGGCAAAGCCAAGCAGCAAGAACCCCGCCGCTGTGCCAAGGATGCTGACCAGCAGGATGGGGCGCCGGCCGTAGCGGTCGGACAGGCGGCCGAGCACAGGGGCGCCGACGAATTGGGCGGCGGCGTAGGATGCACCAAGCAGGCCGACGACGGTGGCGCTGGCGCCATACTCGTCGGCATAGTAGGGCAGCAGCGGCAGGATCAGCCCAAAGCCCAACAGGTCGACAAAGACGATGACAAAGACGGTGAGCAGGCGGCGCTTATCCACTTCTTTTCTCCCTGGATACCGGTTTCATGGCGCCAATTATATCACGGTGCAATGAGATTGTCAAGGTTTTGAACAGGTCTAGGGATTAGAAGTGCGTTAAAGGTATCGTGGCAGGTGACGGATAGCAGTTAGAGGCCTCAGTCACTGGTTACCTGTGACCTGCCCTGCAAAGTGCTTCAACTGCTCGATCTGTACCAGGGTGGGCCGTATGAAGGGGCGGTTCTGGCGGATGCGATCCCACGCCTCGCCGGGCGACATGCCCTGATGGACGAAATAGGCGGCGGCCATGGTGGCGGCACGGCCGATGCCCGAGCCGCAGTGCACGTACACCACACCCCCGTCCTCGATCTGGTCGGCGATGAACTCGGCGCCCAACTGCAGGTGCTCGAGCGTGGGTGCCCCGTCGTCAGGCGTCGGGAGATAGAGATAGTGGGGGAACGCGAGGCCGGCCGGCTCGTCGTCGAACTCGTCGCGCATGTTGACCACGGCCGTGATCCCGCGCCGGCGCATGCGCGCCATGCCGTGGACGCGGTGCTGGCCGCCGACGTAGAGGTGGGGCGTGATCTGGCTGACGCGCCGGATGTTGGCACCGGTGAGCCCACGTGCGACGTGGTCGAGTGCCCACCAGAAGGTGGTCGACAACCCCTGGTGACGGATGCGCTGCCAAAGGATCTGCAAGCCGCGGATCAGTTTACGCATCGTGTCTCCTGCTCGTCTGTTGTGGGTGCCAGAGCCCGGCACAGGGCTGCGGGCCTGTGCGGGTGCTGTCCTCGTTCATGGTTCTATTATAACACAAACTGCCCAAGTATTGAGTAGTTGACAGCAGTTATTAGATTAAAATTTCGGGCGACGACAGTGGCGGCGCGCCCAGGAGCCCAGAAAACCGAGACCTGACGATTTCTGCGGCAGGAACGGTTTTTGACATATCGAAAACTTTGGTATATATAATAGGTGCGCAAGACGGTCTGCGCCCTTCCAGCGCTGCGTGGGACCACGTGTCCAGTTCGCCTCTGCAACGAAGCCTCTGTTTTGCGCGACTCGACATTCCCTGAGGAGGCCAGACGATCGTGGTCGGCGAGATCTGGAATGCGGGCCATGCGGCGATGCGGGCCATGATCGGTTGGCAGGCCGTCTTGGGGGTGCAGGATGAGGCAGGCGAGACGGTCGCCTGCGGGAGCGTTTCCGAGTTTACACAGTCGGTTCTACCGGGCGACAGCGATTTTCCACTGCGCTGGACGGGATCTCTGGCACCTGGCGAGTGCGAGGTGATCTGGGGCGCGCCGGGGCAGTTCCAACGGTATCGGACGACCTGGACACCATAGTACACACACTGTCGGAGGGTGCTCTGCACCCCTTACAACCGAGGAGGGTTAACCATGGAACTCGACGGTGG
>DATHUZ010000196.1:0-9987 GCA_035461725.1 Anaerolineae bacterium | reverse complement strand
GGGCGTCCGATTCGGACGGACGCAGGGTTGATCTCTCTCGATCCGCTTTTTGTGCTCCAAGCGCACCACAGTCCGCGCTCTGCATCCCTGCCCCTGGTCCGCCCAGGGGGAATCTGGACCTACTCACTCTTGGTGCAGCTGCAAGGCCACATCATCGCGCCTGTGCAGCCCGCTTGCCGGCAGCGCGCCCGCGATCGTCGCGAGCGTCTGGCCCGTTTCCGGGTCCCTGACTTCTGGCGCCAGGTCGGCCAGCGGCACCGCGACGTGCGCATACCGCCGCACATCCGGGTCCACTACCTGGCCGCGGTAGAGCACGATGTCGAGATCGATGGTACGCGGCGCGTTCTTGTCCTCTGTCCGCACCCGCCCCAGCTCCTGCTCGATGGCGCGCAGCACCTGTTCCTTGAGCGCCCCGGCGTCGAGGCCGGTCTCGATCAGCACGGCAGCGTTCAAAAAGTTGGGCTGATCGGTCTTGCCGACCGGCGCCGTCTCGTACACGGGCGAGGTGGCGAGCACGTCGCACCGCTCTGCCAGCCGGCGCACCGCCTCGCGCAGGTTGCGCTCCGGGTCGATGTTCGACCCCATGGCGATCAACACACGCGCCATCTACCCCTCCGCGCCCGCACGAGTGCGATAGATCTCGACGCCGACCGACCGGGCAAAGCGGAGCGCGCCAGGCTTTTCCACGCGCACCCGCGCGGCATTCACCCTCGGCTCTGACAGGCAGATCGCGGCGATCTCGGCCGCCATCTTTTCGACTAGGTAGAAACTGGACGCCTCGACCATCTCGATCACGCGCTTGGCGATCGTGCGATAGTTGACCGCGTCGTCGATGTCGTCCGACGCACCGGCCGGACGAGTATCGGCGTGCAGCTCGATGTTGATCAGCACGTCCTGGCGCTTTTCGCGCTCGTCGGGATTGATGCCCACGATCGTGCGCAGCAGCAAGTCCTCGATCACGATCTTGTCGTCCATCCCACCTCCTATAGATGCTGGCCGCCGGTGACCAGGATCACGTCGCCTGTGACGAAATCGGACTGCAGTAAAAAGAGAAGCGCCTTTGCTACCTCCGCGGGCGATCCCACGCGCCTGGCCGGGATCGTCGCCGCCAGCCGCTCCAGGTAGGCGTCGTCCTGGCCTGGCGGCGGCAGGATGAGCCCGGGCGCGATGGCATTCACCTGGATGTTGGGTGCCAGCGCCTGGGCCAGGCTTTTTGTCATGGCGATCAGCCCCGCCTTTGCCAGGGTGTACGCGATGTGGTCGGCACCGGGACACAGGGCGCGCCAGTCGGCGATGTTGACGATGTGGGCAGGCCGCTCGCGGCCGACATGCCGCGCGAATGCCTGGCTCAAAAAGAAAGGGGCTTTCAGGTTGATGGCAAAATGCCGGTCCCAGTTCGCCTCCGTCGTGTCGTCCCAGCCGCCGTGCTCAAAAATCGCGGCACTGTTCACCAGGACGTCGGCGCGGCCAAAATGAGTCACCGCGCGCTCGACGACGAGCGCCGCCTGCCCTGGCACCGCCAGGTCGGCTTGCAGTGCCACCGCCTCGCTGCCGAGCGTATGGATCTCTGCCACGGTCTCTTCGGCGGGGCCGGAAGAGAAAGCATAGTGGATCGCCACCCGGGCGCCGTCTCGCGCGAGGGCGAGCGCCAGTGCTTTGCCCAGCCGTACGGCGCCGCCGGTGACGATCGCGACCTTTCCGTGGATCTCCACGTGCAATCGTCCTCCTGCGCGGACTGGCGCGCCGCTTGGGATGTATGATACCATCGATTGGCGCTGGGGCCAAATTCCCCTCTCTCCCCCGAGGGGGGTGGCTAGAGGTGATAGCGGGCGACCATCTCCGTAAGGCGGGCGGAGAGGGCAGTCAGATCGCGCGCCGATGCTTCTGCCTGGCGCGTGCTGGCCAGGCTGTGCGCGGTGGCCTGGTTGATCGACTGCATCACGAGTGCGATCTGCTCCATGCCGGCTGCCTGCTGCCGCCCGCCGGCGAGCATCTGGCCGGCGGCGTGCGCCGACTCGTCGATCACGCTCGCCAGGCGGCCGATGACCTGACCCGTCTCTGCGACCAGGGCAACCCCCTCGTCCACACGCCGGATGCCCTCTTCGGCGGCGATCGCCGCGGCACCGGCCGCCTTTTCGAGCTCCTGGAGGATGGCACGGATCTGGCCTGTCGCCTGCCTGGACTGGGTAGCAAGGCTGCGCACCTCGGCGGCGACGACGCCAAAGCCCTTGCCCTGTTCGCCGGCGCGTGCGGCCTCTATGGCGGCGTTGAGCGCCAGCATGTTCGACTGGGAAGCCAGGTCGTTCACCGTGGTGACGATCGCTCCGATCTGCTTCATCTGCCGCGACAGGGCGACGATCGTATCGCTGATCCCCGCCATCTGCTCCTTGATACGGCTGATGCCGTGCACGCTGTTTTCGACGACATCCTGGCCCGACAGCGACACCTCGACCGTCTGGCAGGCCATATCGGACACCTCCTGCGCGCGCAGGGCCGACTGTTGCGCGATGGACCGCACCTCGTCCACGCTGGCCGTCGTCTGTGCCACCGCCGCCGACTGCTCGCCCGCGCTCCTCGCCTGCTGCGTGGTGGCGGCCAGGATCTCGACCGCGGCATGGCTCAGATCATCGGAAGCGGTCCGGATCTCGCCGATCATCTGGCGCAGGCTCGCCGCGGTCTCGTCGAGGCGGCGGCCGAGCAGCACGAGGGCCCCGTCGGTTGCCGCGACGCCGGCCTGGTCGAGCCTGGCGGACAGGTCGCCCCCTGTCACGCGATCCATGTATGCCACGTAGGTCGCCACAGCGGAAGTCAACTCCCGGTTGTGCCTTTCGAGGGAGATGCGCGTCTCGTTCAGGGCGCGGTTGCTGTCGCTCAGCTCTTGCTCGTTTCGCTGTGCCCGGTCAACTGCGCGCTTCAGGCTGCCTGTTGCGAGATAGAGGAGGCCGGTCACGCCGGCGACGACGGTGGTAAGCTCGATCCAGGCATAAGTGGACGTATAGTGCGGCGGAACCGGCGGCAGGGTACCCTGCCCTTCGGCGACCAGCATCGCCCCGGTGGCGACGATGCTCAATGCACCAAAGAGGATGCCCGCCCTGCCACCCAACAACAATCCGGCGATCAGGATCACGCCGAGCAGGCTGCTCGTGCCCGATCCACGCAGCCCACCGCCCATCCACGTGCCCAGCGTGACGATCCCCCACAGGGCGATCGACAGGACGAGTGCGGCAGCGTGCACGTGCCCGCGACGCAAGGCAAAGAGCAGTGCCACGACCAGGGCGAGAATGATCCCCTCGATGGCCGCGTTGGCGCCGCCGCCTGTGACGAGTACCGCGATGCCGAACAGCGCCACGAGGATGAGAATCACGAGCAGGATCGTGTTCAACAGGGAAGCAATCCGGGTCTTTTCGAGATCGTCTGGAAATAGCGGGGGGCTGAGGAGCTGCCTGAGTCGATCCTGTATGCGCGGCGATGGATTCACCATTGATGTCTCTCCTCCTGGGCCGTATCCTCGTCAGCCGACCGCCTTTAGCACGCGCAGCGCACGCAGCGTCACCCACTTGTTCGGCTGGCGCCTGGGACCGAATTCGACCCAGGTTTTGCCGGCATAGTCGTACTCGAGGGGCCAGCACCCCGACGCGTCCTGCTTGCCGCGGACGAGGTCGAGTGCATCGGCCAGCCGGGGGTCGCGGCCGTGACCGAGTGCGACCAGCGCTTCGACGATCTGCAGCACATCGGTGACGTAATAGACGGGAAAGCCAAATTTCCACCAGTTGCCGCTCGGTTTGTCGTTCCAGCCCGTGGGATAGGCGCCGGTGGCGGGGTCGACGCTCAGCAGCCACTCCACGCCCTGGCCGATCGCGCGCTCGATCAACGGTGTGCGCCGCTTGTGCGGCAGCCGGCCAAAGGCGAGCATCACCTTCGCAGCGCCCCAGGCGCACGCCAGCTTGTTGTTGGCCCCGCAGGTAAAAAGAGGGCCGCACTTGCCGGCGTAGTAGCGCAGTGGCGCGCGGCGGTCGGTGGCGGGCGCCAACCCCTCACCCGTGGTGGTGCGCGCCATCCACTCAAAGGCGGCGTCGATGCGTGGATCGTCGTAGCCCAGCTCGAGCAGCGACCAGCACATGTTGCCCTGCAGGCAGTCGACCGTGCCGGAGGGGGCGGTGGCACTGGCAAACTGCCCGCCCGGTGCCAGCGCGTGGTCGAGCAGGTACGCACAGGCGCGGCCGATGCGGTCATCGAGGGCCGCCGACGCGCCCAACTGGGCAAGGGTGAGGATGGACCAGACGGTGCTGCGATATTTGGGCAGGTAGCCGGCGCCCGGCTCGGCCCAATAGCCGGCCTCGTCCATCGCGGCGAGGATGGCGGCGATGGGGCCATCGGTGTGGGCGACGCGGCGCGCTTCTTGCAGCTCCGGGTCCTCAGATGGGCGATCCAGCAGGTCGCGTAGGGCCAGGTAGCGCGCGCCTGGTTCGTCGGGTTCTAGCAGCCACGACAGCAAATCCTCGTTCAATCTCCACGTTTCTCCACGCTCGACCATTCTTCACCCTCCAATCAGGCGCTACCGTGATCATCGGCAGCGGACAGGTCCATGACTGTGTAGGCGACCAGTGCGGGGCCGAGTGCGATCAGCATCAAGAATCCAAATGCGACCAGGTCAGTTCGAGACAGCGCCTTTCCTCATCCTGTTGACATTCAAAAGCCGCGCCAGGCGGCGCTGCGGATATAGCCTCAACGCTAGCAACTGTGTGGTTGCTCTTTACCGCCGAGATCGGTTAACCTGGATTATACTCGAACTTGGCGTGGCTGTCTATTTTGGCGCGAGTGCGTTTCCGGCAGGGCGATGCTCAGTTTTCAGACAGCACGTACCAGGCATAGAGTGCGATTTCGCGCACCAGGTACTTGAGCTCCGTCCGCGTGTTCCGCGCGATCGGGCTCGTCCGCGTCGGCGAGCCGAGCGCTTTGATCCCCACGTCTTTGACACCTCTGCCTCGGAAAGCCCGTCGCCCTCTCCTACGCCGCCGGTCACCACGATACGGGGCGCCACCCCCCTGTCGTACAGCAGCGCTGCGTGGTCCATCTGTTCTACTTCCTGCCTTTCAGCGCCCATACCAGCTTGGTCACCCCCTGCGCATAGTCGGGGATCGTGCCGACGAGCATCAGGATGGTGACGTCGGGCAGCGTGCGCGTCATCGTCAGCATCTGGTAGGTCAGGTTGAAGCGGTCGCCCCAGAATGCCTTCACTTGGCTAAATACGACGATCAGGATCACCGTCGGGATGATGAAACTGATCACCACATCCCATGCCCGCTTGACAGGTGACCAACCGCGGGCACGCTCGCGCCAGCCCTTCAGTCGGTAGATGTTCCAGGCATGCAGCGCCGCCAGTGCTACGACAAAGACCAACAGCAGCCAGCCGATGACCCGGGTCGACCATCCCACCGACGCGTCGGGCGAGCCGCTGCCCAGCACCAGCGCCTCGATGCCGTCGAACAACTGCTCGGCCGACACAAAGTGATCGACCATGTAGCCCTGGTTGATCAGCAGGACGATGCCCAGGTCGCGCCTGGGATAGAGGTCGACGAATGTCTTGAACGTCTCGTTTGCCCCTCCGTGGTAAACGTGATCCGTCCCGACCATCCAGCCCATGCCATAACCCTGCACCGGCCGGAAAAGCTGCCGCATCCACTCTGTCGACAGGACGCGCGTCCCAGCATAGACGCCGTCGTTGCTCATGGCGATTGCATAGCGAGCCATGTCCTCTGCGGAAGAGATCAGGTAGCCGGCGGCCAGCTCGTACGTGGGCGTAGGCTGGCGCACCGCGACGGGGAACCCAAAGAAGCGGGTGTAGCCCTGCGACAGCCCGTTTTGCGCTGCCAGCTCCGGATCAGCATAGCTCTGTGTCATCTGCAACGGGTCAAAGATCTGTTCCTGCACGTACTCGGCGTACGACTGCCCGCTGACCGTCTCGACGATGTAGGCCAGCACATCGTAGCCAATGTTGAAATACTGGTGCTTTACCCCCACGGGCGCGGTTAATCTGGCGGTCGCCAGCGCCCGCACCGCGTCCTCGATGCTCGTGTCCTCCGCTAGGATCGCCGCGAATCCGGCGTCTGACAGGCCACTGGTGTGGTGCAGCAGGTGGCTCACCTTGATCTTGACCGAAGCGTCCTCATCCGCCACGGCGAACCATGGGATATAGTCGCGCACCGGCGCCTCGACATCCACCAGCCCCTGCTCGGCCAACTGTGCGATCGCCAGCGCCGTGAACGACTTGCTCTGTGAGCCGATGAACATCGGCGTCTGCGGGGTCATCGGCTGCCCCTTTCCGGCAGATCCATATCCCTTCAGATACAGTACCTCGTCGCCCTCGATGATCGCGAGCGACACGCCGCGCAGACCATGCTTTTGCATCTGCGCCTCGACGTAGCTATCGGCGGCTGCCAGGTCGACGTCTGCCTTCGGCGGTGCCACGTCGGCGGCGACCGCGGCGGCCGGCCCGGCCAACAGTGCTGCAAGGATCATCAACGTTACCAAACGAAATGTTACCATTGATCTCTTCTCATTCTCCCGTCCTGCTGATATATTCCGCAACGTCCACGTTATACACCACCTCTTCCACCTCGAACACGGCCCATGGCTTTCCCTGGTCGAACCACGTGATCCGCCCCACCTTCGGGACGGTGTAGCCGTCCACGGTCGTCCAGTCGAGCGCCTCGCAAATCCACAAGATCTTGGCCTCATCCGCCGCGTCCCGGTAGCGCATCGCTTCCAGGAAGCGCAGCCTCCCCGTATCCGGATCGAAGCGCATCACCAGGTGCTCCTCGTCCTCGCCGAACGGCACGACCAGGATCGCCGTGACGTCGTCGACCGGCTCCCATCGCACGCGCGGATCGGTGAGCCAGATCGACGGCAGCCACACATACTCGGCCCACAAGCCCAGGTTGCCGCCCTGATCCACCTTTGGCCCCTGGCTGACGCCGATCGGACCCAGGTCGAGGTGCCCCTTGCCGTCCAGAAAATGCTCGTTGCCGCGGATCAGGGGCCAGCCGAACATCGTGATCTCGATGTAGTGGCGGTAGCCCTGCCCGGCGTCGTGTGTGAAGCGGAAGCGAGCGGGAAACGTGGGGAACGCCGGCACCGGCTGCAGCGTGGCACGCCCGCTGATGACCGCCGATTCGATCACGGGGATACTGTCGCCGTACAACTGCCGGTAAAAGCGCTCGACAGGTGCCGGCAGCCCCTCGGGCAGCGGAACCGTGCTGACTTCTCCAGCCGCCCGCGGGAACGGCGCAAAGGCGGAAGGCCGGATGCGCAGCCCGAGCCAGAGCAAAAAGGCAAGGGCGGCGACGACGCCGGCAAAAATGAGAACGAATTTGATCATCGATCTTCCTCGTGTTGCTCAAGGTGTGGTCGTGATAAACGGCTGCCTGTCCTCGTGGCACAGGATCTGCGCGATCATCCTGCCCGCGCTCGCCGCGCCCGGAATGCCGCCGGGTGGATTGGTCCACATGCTCGCCGTGTAGAACCCCGACAGCCCCGGTACCGTCTTGGGGATGTAGGGGTGCTTGCGCTGAAAGTCGCCAGACAAGATCCAGGTCATGAACGTGCCGTGCCAGTTGCCTGTGTACCGTTCGAACGTGTACGGGGTGGCGACGTCGGTCATCTCGATCCTGGCGGCAAAGCCGGGGTGCCGGCGCTCGACCTGGTCGCAACAGATGTCGAGGACTTGGGCCTTTGCCGCGTCGTACGCCTCGCGGTCGCCGCGCAGCCTCTCCCAGTACGCCCAGTCCCCGGCAAGGTACAGTTGCACCACCGACTTGTTCGGCGGCGCTAGCGACGGATCGTAACAAAAGTTCTTGATGCCAAGGTAAGGCAGCCGCCTGCCGCCGATCTCGATGGGCTGCTCCAGCTCGTACAGCGTGCCGAAACAGGAGATGTCGTCGGACATGTCCATGTCCACGCCAAAGGTAACCAGCACGGCCGACGGGTAGACGCGCCCGTGGTCAAGCAGTTCCTGGTGCAAGGGGTCAACACGGCTGCCGTCGAGCAGAGAAAAGAGTGCGGTGCGCAGATCGCACGCTGCAATGACATAATCAGCCCGCACCTCCTCGCCGCTCGCCAGGCGCACGCCGGTTGCATGCCCTGCGTGCTCGGTCACCTGCTCGACGCGTGAGCGGTAGACGATCCGCCCGCCCAGGTCGAGAAGGCGGCGCTCGAGGGCGCGGGCGAACTCGAGCGAGCCGCCGAGAGGAAAGCCTGCCGCCCGGATGCTCATCGGCGCCAGCGTCATCACCAGTGCGTTGGCGGGCACCGATTGGTCGAACAGCGTGTTGGCGATGCCGGAGCGCAGCAGCGGATCGGCAAAACGGGCGCCGAGCTGGGCGAGGGTCAGATCCCCGAGAGCCATCAGATCCCGCATGTACGGCAACATGCGCGCCACCATGCGCAGGCCGCCGACGCGCCCCATCAGCTCGGGTGCCTGATCGAGCGGCATCGGGAAGTGCGCCAGCCGCCGGATCATGCCACACAGCTTGTCTACCTCGGCCTCGTCCTGGGGCGACAACTGCTTCATGTGTGCTTCAAGGTGGTCGACGTTCGTGTACAGGTGGAGCGTCCTGCCGTCCACGCCGCGGATGCTGGCAAACACGTCGTGGTCGAACATCTGCCGCCCCTGCACCGCGCCGAGCTCCTCATAGATCCGGTAGAGGATGCCCCCGGGGCTGGAGCCGGTGAGCCAGTGGATACAGCCATCGATGGTGTACCCGTGCCGTGTCCACGTCGTGCACAGCCCGCCGGGTAGGTTGTGCGCCTCGTGGATCTCGACGTCGTAGCCGTTCATGCGGGCATAGCAGCCCGCCGACAGGCCGGCGATGCCGGCGCCGATGATGACGACCTTTTTCTCCATCTCTGTTCTCCCTCGAATCAGCCATGTGTGAACACAAAATGTGCGTGCCAATGTTACGGCTACTGCGCCTACTCCCTGTTGACAGACGACCCGCCATTCGTCTCGACGTCGACGCTTGTCGGTGAGCCACTCACGCTGACGGTCGACGAGCCGTTCGCCACGCCCGTCACCTCGCCACTCGCATTGATCTGCACGCGGCTGGCACCGCCGACGTCGAGCACCACGTCGACCGCCGCCAGGTCGCCCAGCAGCGCCTGGCTGCCGCCCGCGGCGTTCACCGTCAAGTCGCGCACGCTGCCCCCCAGGATGGCGAGGCTGCCGCCGTTGACGCCGACTGCGAGCGCGTCGCCCGTCACCTCGCCGCGCGCCGAGCTGCCGCCGTCGAGCGTGATCCCTGCCAGTTCTGGCATAGACACCTGCAGTTGCAGCGTGATGCCCGTGTAGGTGCCGTCCTCCAGCGTCACGTGGAGGGTCTCGTCGTCCACCCGGACGTCGACGTATGGCTCCACGTTGTCGTCTACCACGAGCTCGACGCGGTACTCGCCGGCCTGGATCACCGAGACTCGGGCTGCGCTGCTCGCATCGATCCGCCGAAAGCCGTCGAGGTCGAATGGGCGGCGGACCAAGATGCCCGATCCGGTGATTTCGATCTCTTCATCCCGCGGTGCGCCACACGCCACCAACAAGATTACGAGTCCACACACCATCAACAAGTGCTTCATCCGGTTATCCCTCCTGTGCATCCGCTGTGTACAAGGCAGCGACGCCAGTATACACCACCCAGGCCGCGAGCACAACCAGCAGGGCGTGGCTGCCCGGCGTCGGCCAGAAATCGGGCCAGCCCCCGGGCAGGTAGAGCGGCAGCGGCGCATAGACCGTGTACACGAGAAACAGGAGCCAGAGCAGCCAGGGGAGCGCGCCCCACAGCCGGCGCGTGGGCGCATGTCCATGCCTGACCTGCCGGGCGAGGCGTACCGAGGCCACGATCAGCGCGAGCCCCAGGAGGGCGGCAACCGCGAGCGGCAGCAGGGCCATCACGCCGAGTGCCGGAGCCGGGGGCCACTCTGCCCGCGTGCCTGGCCCGT